>JAIBAJ010000082.1 GCA_019695265.1 Bacteroidia bacterium
TGCTGTGGACTATAATGATGGCCAGGGAATAGTAAAAATTACAAAAGTCCAGGCATGAATAATAAAAATATCGGTCGGAGACCAATTTCTCAACCGCCCCCGTTACAAACGAGGGCGAGCGGAGGAATATTAGATAATCATATTAATTTAACAGACAACTACAATTTAATTGAAAATATTGTTAACATAGGCTTTTCTGATTTTTTTGAGATAAACACTGATTATTCATATCAACTATATACATCCAATATTCCATTAGCTGTTTTTCCAAGCGATTATGTCTTATATGGACAACCAGATTGCATTAAAACTCCTACAAGTTACCTTTGTGGTGCACCGGAGACAAAAATGGAGGAAACCAATCCAGACTCCTCAATTTCAAGTAATTTGAACTTGAGTTTATTTCCAAACCCAAGTTCAGGTTTGTTCTCAATATTAATTGAAGGGACTGAAAAGGATATTGTTATGGAAATAAGTGATGTCTCTGGTCGTGTTTTCGAAAGAGTAAAAGCAACTTTAGGATTAAATAAAATTGACTTTTTGGGACATAATAATGGCATATATTTTTGTAAATTATTTAACAAAAGTAACTTAATTGGTGTTAAAAAAATAGTTATAATAAAATGAGATTTAAGATTTTAAATATAGTAGGATTATTTTTATGTGTAATCCATATAAATTGTTATCAATCATTTTCCCAACTAAATGGCAATTACACAATAGGAGGAAATAATCCCGATTATCTATTGATATCCGATGCAATTACAGATCTTAATCAAAATGGAGTATCAGGTACTGTAATTTTTTATATTAGACCTGGTGAATATGTAGAGAATTTAAATTTTATAAGTCCGAATGGTGTTTCATCCGAAAACCAAATTAAATTTGTGGGTGAAAATTTGGATTCTTCTGCTGTAATAATAACCTCAAATGATACTACTTTGTATTTGAATGGAGCATCTTATTTAACATTTAAATCTTTGACAATTGTTGGGGATATACTAATCAATAACGGTTCTAAATTTAATAATTTTGTAGGCAATCAGATAGTAAATGGCAATCTTGTAAGTAGTGTCAGAGCACTTTCCGATCCTGTAGATGAATTTAATGAGTTTAATTCTGTATATTTCAAAAATTACAGTTTGTCTTTTATAGGTGCTGGAAATTCAGTACAATCAAATAATGCGAGTAGTAATTCAATAATAAATAGTAAATTTTATTTTGACAATTTGTCTTTTGGCCGATGCGGATTAGAATTAATTTTCCAAACAGATTTCCTTTTCAACAATAATTATATTTATGTTAAGCCACAATTAGTCCCCCAATCTATGTGCAATTCTGGTCAGTATAATTTTGGAATTCAAATGGCAACAAATACAGGTAACAAAATAACCAATAATGTTTTAATTAATTGGTCAATTAAAGCATCGGCTATTCTTCCAACAAATTCTTCTACACAAGCTAGAGGATTAATTGCTAATAATTTTATCATTCATGAGGCTGAGTATCTAGACACCTGTGAATATGGTATTTTTATAGCACATAAAGATATTTCGATAATTAATAACACTATTGTTTCCTCATCCAATAATTATGGGCATTTATTTAATGGATTATTTAAACAAATTCTTCAAGAATGGGGGCAAAACAAAGCTTACAATAATATTTTTTGTCATTTAGGTGGAGGGATTGCAGCATATTACCAAGATTCCCAAAATGAATCGATTGATTACAATTCACTTTATTCTAGCGGGTCAATTTTATTTAGAGGAAACATAGCTGGAGGGCCTTTATTTTATAATTTAAATGATTTACAACAAATCCCAGATTACTATGATGACCATTCGGTAAGTATCAACCCAACTTTTGTCAATGACACTTTTCCTGATTTAGAATTGGGTTCAGAGCTATGCGGAAGAGGTATTTGGGTAGATGAAGTAACAACGGATATTTATGGTACACCAAGAAACAATCCTCCAACCATTGGTGCTTTTGAATTGCCAAGCCCTTGTGTTGTTGGTTTACCTGCTGAGCTTGGAAACGGTTCCATGCTTAGTGTTAGTCCTAACCCAGCTTCAGATAAACTCAATCTTCTGTTATTGAGTCCTCAACCCACAGGCCATTTGGAAATCATTAGTACCTCAGGTCAACTAGTAGAATCTCGGAACATACAAGCAGGCATTTCAACCATTGATGTTTCCTCACTAACCAATGGAATTTACTATTTCAACTTGGTTATGGATGGATATACAAAGGAAGTTAAGAAGGTTGTGATTGTAAAATGAAAGTTGTTTGAAATTCAAAAACTTATACCAATAAACTTCCTAGAATTACTAAACCTCTAAACAATTTGTAATTCACCCATCCCCCTCATCTCCTCCACCACCGAGTTCGATATTTCGTTCGTAGCGTCTACTTATTGAATCCTGCCAATGGCAGGATTTTTTTTGTTGGGACACGGAGGTCGCTGATTTTACTGATTTGCACAGATTTTATTTAGGCATGGGCCAACCTTGCATCAAAGCATTTGCCCCGAGTAGCATCACCGATTCCACTTACGAATATTACTTGCGTGATGTGCAAGGTAACCTGATGGCCTCTTATTTTTTGTTTCTAATGAAAATTGACAACTTGTTCAACACCTGAGTTTCCCCATCTAGTTCAGATAGATAGGTTTTACAGCACACTTTTAATCCGCTAATGTTTAACTTGTTTTTTCGTTTTTTTTACCCAATGTTTTTACAGAAATAAAATCAGGTCCAACATCCATTTCCTTTTTATCCCAAATTTATCAATAGGAGGATTTCTAATCCGAACTACTTGATTTAGTGGGGTTTACCCCTCCCGAAGCCTTTCGGGAAGAAGTTGTTATCAATTTGGTTAACTAATTGATTTACAAATCCTTAACTCGTTTATGCGTTTCTAATGCGTAACCTGGGTTTATTCAACTTATTAATTGCATGAATTAACACCCCAAACCCAAATCCATTTTGGGTTATTTTCTCCTTGTGGTAATTTTTGCGAAGCTTGCTCTCCCTTTTTAATTGACCTTTTTTCATGCTATTTAGAATGGTTCTTTTTAATGCATATGCCTGAAAATGAGCTTGTTTTATACCATCCTTCTCCATTCATTTGTTTTCCATCTATTCATAATTTGATAAGCTACTGACTACTTTTTCTCGTGAAGTGCCAAGGCAGTATTTGATCATTTCACCTAAATTTGAACAAAATTTTAATTCTGAACATGAAAAAAATTCTACTAGGCTCTTTTACCATGATTGCAGCAGCCGCAATCGTTAGCGCAACTTTCTTAAATACGCATTCCAATCCAACCGGTGCTCCTGTTGGAAGTACGGGCTCTCCAGGCGATGGGGCTACTTGTTTCCAAAGCGGTTGCCATTTTGGAGCACCTTCAGCTCAGGCCAATATGATCACTTCCAATATCCCGACTTGCGGTTATACTCCGGGTCAACAGTACACCATTACCGCTTCCATTACCGGTAATAGCCAAAAAGGGTTTCAAGTGTCTCCTCAAGATGCCAATGGTAACTTCCTGGGTACACTTACCGCAGGTTCCAATAACCACACTCAACAAAGCGGTCATTATGTTACTCACAATTCCGATATTGGCGGGTCTTCTGCAACTTGGTCTTTTACCTGGACTGCTCCGGCCAGTGGTACCGGTGATGTTACCTTTTATGGGGCTTTTGCCAATGGTCGCGGTACTACCAAAACTTCTACCCTTGTAGTTCAAGAGTGCACCGTAGGTATCGAAGATATGGAGGCAATTAATAACCTTTCTATTTTCCCTTCTCCTGCAGGTTCTTCTTTCAATATTCATTTCTTTAACAAAACTGCAGGTCAGGTTACTATCGCTGTGTTCAATCTTTCCGGCCAAAAAGTAGCTGAGTTGGCCAATGGAAATTTGTCCTCAGGTAACCAGTCTTTGGCCTTTAATACAGTTGAAACTAATCTGAAATCAGGTGTTTACTTCGTTCAAGTTAGTACCAATGATTTTCAAAAAGTGGTTAAATTCGTAGTAGAATAAGCTTCTTTCTTCTTTCATGAAAGGCGCTCCGTTTTGGGGCGCTTTTTTTATGTCCTTAAGTAATTTTAGTATGCGGGCCCCCTTCGCCCAATTATCATTTTGCAAAACCCTGAACAACCTGCATGGGCTTCGGGTCACGCTTTCGGCTGTAGTCCTCGTCCCCCTAGGCTAACGCCGTCGTGGTCCTGTGGGCTACTTGCCTCTATCGTTGCCCGGGGGTGCAGGCCCTGAATGTTGCGGTTGAAAAAAAGTGGAAGGAAGGTTGCCGGTGAATGAAAAACTTGTTTTTTTTAATATGACGGTTTAAACCGTCATTAAAAAAAGGGAATTAATACCAATTTTAATTTATAAATAGTCCGAAGGCTTTTATAAATTTAGATTGGTTAGTACCGAGGATACAAAATGTTATACCACTGTTATTTGAAAAATAGTCCAAAACTATTTTGAGAATTACAGTGGTAAATGCCGATGCATAAGCTGTTTAGTCCAATTATGGCTTAGCCTAATTGGACTATTACAGATTTGCAATCGGTGTTAGTCCGATTTTTTCAAGAAAATTTAAGTATAAAATTGGACTAAACATAATGTCCATTCGGTATTACTTGAAAACCATCCTATCACTTGTCTCGAATCAAAGTGTAAAATCTCTAATGACAATATTGGGTTTTTTCACTTTTATATTCTTACTAATACTGTTATATGGTTGCATCACCTTCCGGACTTGCACCCTCGGGTAGGGATAGAAACGGAAAGCCCACAACCCGAACGCGTTCGGGTGAGGACTTGGAGTGGATAGCCCGGCCCCGAGCTTACTAAATTTGGGTCAATGTGCCTAACTTTTGCCGAGGGGACCCGCCCAATTAAAAAACAAATTCAGGTAAACCTAACCTTGATCGGACTTTACTTTGTCCATTTTACTCTGTTTGATAACCGGCCCGCTGGAAAAAATTTCATGTTTCTTCAAGCTATTTCGGTATTTTTGCCTACTAATTTTTGGTATGAAAACAGTTCAATTCCGCGAGGCTCTAAGAGAAGCAATGATAGAAGAAATGCGACGCGACCCTTCCATTTTTCTAATGGGTGAAGAGGTTGCCCAATACGACGGTGCTTATAAAGTGAGCCAAGGTATGCTGGACGAATTTGGCGAAAAAAGGGTCATTGATACCCCCATCGCTGAACTCGGTTTCGCCGGTATTGGAGTGGGTGCCGCAATGAACGGTCTTAGGCCAATTATTGAATTTATGACTTTTAACTTTTCCCTAGTGGCCATTGACCAGGTGATTAATTCTGCCGCCAAAATGATGAGCATGAGCGGTGGACAATTTCAAGTGCCAATTGTATTCCGAGGCCCTACCGCCAGCGCCGGAATGTTGAGTTCTCAGCATAGTCAGGCCTTCGAAAATTGGTATGCCAACTGTCCCGGACTAAAAGTGGTGGTTCCCTCAAACCCCTACGACGCTAAAGGTTTGTTAAAATCTTCCATCCGCGATAATAATCCGGTGATTTTTATGGAAAGTGAACAAATGTATGGCGATAAAGGTGAAATTCCGGAAAGCGAGTACCTCATTCCTATTGGAGTAGCCGATATTAAACGCAAAGGGAAAGATGTGACCCTGGTGTCGTTTGGAAAAATGATGAAAGTGGTGTTAAAAGCGGCTGAAGAGCTTGAAAGTCAAGGTATTGATGCCGAGGTTATTGACCTTAGAACCGTTCGTCCAATCGATTACGCCACAGTAATTGAATCGGTGAAAAAAACCAATCGCCTGGTGTTGATAGAAGAAAGTTGGCCATTGGGAAACATTAGTACCGAAGTGGCTTTTAAGGTACAAAAGGATGCATTCGATTACCTGGATGCTCCAATTAAAAGGGTTGCCAGCATGGATGTTCCTTTACCTTATGCGCCAACCCTTATCGAGGCTTATTTGCCTAATACGGAACGAATTATTGCCGAGGTAAAAGCGGTATTGTACAAAGCCTAAATGAATGAAATACCTGGTTGCAGGAATTGGAACCGATGTAGGAAAAACAGTGGTTTCGGCTATTTTGGTTCAAGCCCTTGGAGCCGACTATTGGAAACCGGTACAAACCGGATCGGATCATGATTCGGATAGGGAAACAGTTCGAAGATTGGTCAATAATCCGGGACGCTTTTTCCCGGAAGCAGTATTGTTAAAGGAGCCATTTTCACCTCACCATGCCGCTTTTTTGGAAGGTAAAAACCTAGCCGGATTGCCTATTCCTGAATTGCCTCCCTCTAATAACCTGGTAGTGGAAACCGCCGGCGGATTGTTGGTGCCACTGTCATCGCAAACCTTATTAATAGATTGGGTGCAAGCCTGGAACCTGCCGGTAATCTTAGTGTCTAGACATTATCTGGGTAGTATCAACCATACCTTACTATCGGTGGAGGCCTTGAAATCTCGAAATATTCCAATAAAAGGCCTGATCTTTAACGGTTCAGATCCATTTGGAAACGAATCCATCCTCCGGGAACTTACCCAAGTGCCGATAATTGGTCGCTTGGAACAAGAAAGTGATTTAAACAGAGAAGTAATTCAAAAATACGCAACAGCCTTTTATGACAATTTGATTTGATGTACCTTTAGGGCAAACAAAAATCAAGTGAAAGCTTTATTTATTACCAAATTTGGAAAGCCGGACGAATCCTTTGAACTTAGGGATGTTCCGGATCCCATTCTTAACGAAGGCGAAATACTGATAAAAACCCAAGGTTTTGGAGTTAACTACGCTGATATAATGGCTAGAATGGGACTTTACCAGGATTGTCCTCCTTTGCCGGCCATAATTGGGTATGAGGTGGTTGGTTTTGTAGAGAAGTTGGGAAAAGGCGTTCAGGGATTTTCGGAAGGTGATCGGGTGTTGGCCTTTACCCGATTTGGCGGATATGCCGAAAAAGCCAAAGCCCCGGCCATAGCTTGTGTAAAAATTGATGCTTCTATTCCTCTGGCCGAAGCTACTGCTCTAGCTACGCAATATTGTACGGCTTATTTCGCTTCCCATATTTCAACCCGTTTGTTTAAAGACGACCATGTGTTGGTTCAGGCAGCAGCCGGCGGGGTTGGAACAGCCTTGGTGCAATTGGCCAAATTAAAAGGTTGTACAGTCTACGGCACTGCCGGCAGTGAAGAAAAATGCAAACACCTGCGCGAACTGGGTGTTGATTTTCCGATAAATTACAATACCGAACAGTTTGACAAAAAAATCAGACAAATACGAAATGGGAAAGGGGTTGATGTGGTGTTTGATAGCCTGGGAGGAATGACCTTTGATAAGGGATTTAAATTGTTAAACCCTACCGGCCGCATCATTGGTTTTGGTGCCGCTGAAAGCTCCGGTAGCCGAAATCCGCTTAATTTAATTAAACTACTGTGGGGTTTTGGTTTTCGAAATGCAGTGTTTTTGCTCATTCAAAGTAGAAGCATCATTGGTTTAAACATGTTGAGAGTAGCCGATAACCGACCTGACATGATGCAGTACTGCATGGAAAATGTATTGAAGCTGTATATGGAAGGAAAGATAAAACCTGTACAAGGCGGAACGTTTAAAAGCACCGAAATTGCTCAGGCTCATGCTTTTGTACAAAGCAGAAAATCCATGGGAAAAATTGCAGTTGAATGGGTAAGTTAATGGTATGAAACCACTATTTCAAATTATCATCCTGGCAGCACTTTCATGCGCGATAGCCGGCCAGGCTCGTTCACAAAAATCGGTCAATAGCTATTCCTTACCAAAAGGAATTAAGCCATCTGACTATTTCTCAAATGTGGCTGTTTTACAATGGAAGGAACAATATAGATCACAAGCAGAAAACCTGTCTGCAATTCCCCCATCCTTACAAACCTTGTTTAATACCTACGGTAAGCTACGGTTCCAAAAGCGTTTTGAACAGGCAAGTAAGCCGGTTCAACGGTACGACAAGCATGGCCGTGCATTGGCTGATCTTTCATTGATTTTTGAATGGGAATTTTACGATGGGTTTTCATTGGAAAAGGTGATGAATTCGGCTTTAAAAACCGGATATTTTACCTATGTTGAACCACATTTCATCGATCATTTAACCTATGTCCCAAATGATACGGCCCTAGGTTCCGATGGTACCTGGTGGTATGCTGTAAACAAAGCATTCCAGGCCTGGGATATTCAAAAAGGTGATACAACCATTACCGTTGGTATTACTGATACCGGCACTGAATTGGATCATCCGGATTTGGCGGCCAATATTCAATACAATTTCTCCGATCCTATAGATGGTCAGGATAATGATTCCGATGGATATACAGATAATTTCTATGGTTGGGACCTGGGTGAGTCGGATAATAATCCAAATTCCAATGTAATTAGCCACGGAGTGCATGTTTGTGGTTTGTCTAGTGCAGTTCCTGATAATATTACCGGTTTTGCCGGAAGTGGGTTTAATACCAGATTTTTGCCTATTAAAATTACCAATGCCGCAGGGGTTTTAACCAAAAGTTATGAAGCCATCGTTTATGCAGCCGATCATGGTTGTAGGATTATTAATTGTTCCTGGGGCAGTTTATATCCCAGTTTAACCGGATTGGCAGTAATTCAATATGCTACCATCAATAAAAATGCCTTGGTAGTTGCGGGTTGTGGTAATAATTCCACCCAAACAGATTTTTATCCTGCTTCCTTTCCTTATGTGTTAAGCATTGCTTCCCATTCCAATGCAAGTCAAAAATCTCCGTTTAGTAATTTTTCATACCAGGTAGATGTGGTTGGACCGGGACAAGCGGTTTTAAGCACCTGGCCTGTACATTCTTACCTCGTTTCTAATGGAACCAGCATGGCATCGCCGGTTGTGGCAGGTTGCGCTGCCTTGGTTGCGGCCCAGTTTCCCTGGATGGATGCTTTGCAAATAGGACAACAACTTAAAGCCACTGCCTATAACCTGGATACAATTACCGGAAATGAGATCTATGCCAATCGCTTGGGAAAGGGTAGATTAGATATGCAGATGGCTTTGCAAAACAACCTGGCAAAATCGGCCGAATTGGTTTTGGATTCCATCTATGATTTCAATGATAATTCCTTGTTAATCAATGATACCGTTAATCTGTTGGTGGATCTCACCAATTATTTGGCCCCATTAAGCAATGCCCATCTTTCCCTTTCTATCTCTTCATCCTATGTTACTTTAATACAATCTGAATTTAGCATAGGTTCCTTGGCAACTTATGCCCATTATCAAAATTCCCTTCCTTTTCAGTTTCGAATTGAGCCTGGTATTCCAATTAATCAGGAACTGGTGCTCGATTTTACCATTGAAGATCAGGGATGGACTAACCATGTTTTTATTCCAATCCGGGTCAATGTAGATTATCTGAATATAACTGTCAACGAAGTTTGGTCAACAGCTACCAGTAACAGCCGTATTGGATACAATAACAACGGACAAGGATTGGGTTTTGAACTGGATGGGGAAAATCTCTTGTATGAAAGCAGTTTAATGTGTGGACATGATACCTTGTCGGTTTCTGATAATGTTCGATCTATTTCCGGAATGGTCAACACCGATTTTGTTTTATTAGACCGGATTACCCGTTCCGATTCATCGGTTGTTGGTGCAGCCTTTGATGCGGTTTCACATTTTGCCGATAATGCTTGCCCCAGCCCACAACCGGTAGTTATTCGCCAAAATTCCTATGCCTTTTCCGATGAAGGGCATCGCAGGTACGTGCTGTTCGACTATTGGATTCGAAATGCTGGTCCCACCCAGTTGAATAATTTCTATGCCGGAATTTTTTGTGATTGGGATATTTTAGATTATAGCAAGAACAGGGTAGGGGAGGACCCCGGCCGAAAATTAGGTTATGCTTATTCCTCTGAACAAGATGGCCTGTATGCCGGCGTAAAGGTTTTGTCCTGGGGTGGTTTTAACCACTATGGAATTGATAATATTACCTTAGGAAATGGGGGAATAAATGCATTTGATGGTTATACCGAAGCTGAAAAGTATCGTTCTTTATCACTTTCAAGGCCAACGGCCGGAACCATAGGTGAAGGAAATGACGTAATAGATGTGGTATCAACCGGCCCATATTTTATTCCACCTGGCGATAGCGTACACGTAAGCTTTGCCATGCTGGCCGGTAACAGTTTGGAAAATTTGTTGGCTTCGGCTGATAGTGCCCAAGCCAGGTATGATTCCAACGATGTTTTAACCAAAACCAAAGAGCCTGGATTTAATTGTGCCGAGCAATGTTATGTTTTCCCCAATCCGGTAACCAACTACATAGAATTTAATTCCTGTATGGAAGGAAAGGAACTTTATGTTGGAATTACTGCCATGGATGGCAAACAAAAGCTTAAATCATATTGGACAGCAGATCCCAACCAATCGTTCCGTTTGGATGTTTCAGACCTGCCTCAGGGATTGTATGTTTTAACCCTACAGAATCCCTATCATTCCTGTCAGGTAAAGTTTGTCAAATACAAGGAATAGCTCTATATACCGCTTAAGTATTGGTTTCTGAATCGATGAATGGAAAAAAACTATTGATAAGATGCAAACATATCCTGCTGTTAATGGTGGCTGGATGGTGTTTTCCTCCTGAGTTGCCGGCCCAGGTTGAATTTCAGGGTAATAGCTTTCAGGAAATTTACAACCGAGATTATCCGGGAATTCAGTATAGCTATGATTCAGAAAAGCAAGTGCATTCATATGGTAATAATTGGGATTTAGACAAGGATGGGAAAAAGGATCAGGTTTGGTTTGTAGGAACCGGAGGTGCACATCTATATTTTTTCCTAAGGGTGGAGCTGAGTAGTTCAGGTAAGACCCATTCCTTTCCTTTTTTGGAATTAGATTATCCAAGGCTGGACCCCGGAGTGAAAGCTAATGGTAATTTGCCCGACAGTTTGGCATTTAACTTCCCTTTTTTTATCATTCAATCAACGAAAAATGCCGACATTGGAATTGGTGTTCGGTTGGATAATCAAACCTTTATTGCCAATCAGAAGGAGTTAAAAAAGCGTGGAATAAAGTCTCCAGTGGTTGTCCTAAGTTTTATAAAAGGAGTTCAATTCAGTGATATCAACTCCTGGTAATAAATGCTTATGGAAAGGTTGGAGATTCCGATGATAAGAGCCTGAGTTGTTGAAAAGCCTTGCCAAGATGTTGAATACAATCTTCGGGTAATAGACTTTCCATACTGTTTGATTGCAAGGCCAGATCCCCGGCTAAACCATGTAGGAAAACACCAATCAAGCTTGCATCTTTAGGGGAGTAGGATTGAGCAAGCAAGGCTGTTAATATTCCGGTAAGGCAGTCACCACTTCCACCGGTTGCCATTCCCGGATTTCCGCTGGTATTAAAAAACAACTCCCCATCAGGCAGCGAAATGGAGGTATGGCCGCCCTTCAGAACAATAATGCAATTGTATTGCTTGGAAAGTTTTACCTGTGCTTCTATCCTTTCAAAACTATTTGGAAAGAAGCCAAAGAGACGGTCAAATTCTTTGGGATGTGGGGTTAGAATGCAATTTGGGGGGAGGTATTGCAACCATTCCGGATGCAAGGCCAAGGTATTAAGTGCATCAGCATCCAACACTAAACCAGCGCTACAATTTTGAATTACATGTAAAACCAGTTCTTGTGTTTTTTTAGCCATACCTAATCCAGGTCCAATACCAACCGATTGGTAAGTGCCCAATGCTTGTATATGGGCAGTAGATGAAAGATCTATTTCCATAACCATAGCTTCGGGCAAAGAAGTATGAATGATTGGTGCATTACCTGTTGGAATACCAAGGGTTAGCAGTCCTATTCCGGATCTTAAGGCCGATCTTCCGGCCAAAACCATGGCGCCGATTTTACCGGGCGAACCGCCAATAAGCAAGGCATGACCAAAATTTCCTTTGTGATCGAATTTTCCTCTTTTTTTTAACTTTTTCCCAATAAATACCGGGTTAGTATGGTGGTATGGAGTAGTGAGAGCTTCCAAAAAAGAAGGTAACAATCCAATATCCAATACTTCCCATTTTCCGGCAAATTTGCCTGTTTCCGGAAAGAAAAAGCTTAGTTTGGGTGCTTGAAATGTAAGGGTGTAATCAGACTGAATGGTGTTTTCCGGAGTGTTGTTTAAGTATGAATCGCATGCCAAACCGCTTGGTAAATCAATAGAAACCTTAGTGTTGGAGGTTTGATTTAGCAGGGAAATAAGTTGAGCAAGTTGTCCTTCGCAGATTCGGTTTGTTCCATTTCCCAATAATGCATCAATTATCAAATCCTCCTGTAATAAATAGTGTTGTAGTGAATCCGGATTAAGGGAATAATATGAAATGTAGGTATTGGAAGAAATCCTTTGAAAGTTCAGTTCAAAGTCATGGCTACCTGTTTTGGGTTCGGGAAGAATACCAACACAAACTTTTTTCCCCAATTTAGACAGGTGGTGAGCTATTACTAAACCATCTCCACCGTTATTACCTTTTCCACAAATGATATGAAAGGAACTTTGAAAAGGAAAATGGTTTGAAATCCAATCTGTGCAAGCCTTACCCGCTTTCTCCATTAAGTCAATGGATGGTATAGGTAAATTTTGAATGGTAAACTGATCCCAGCTTTTTAACTGATTTGCTGAAAGCAGCTTATTTTCTGAGTAATTCATCTAACCGCAGGATTTGAGGTATTAGCAAATGGGAGGAACTATTGTTTATGACGGCATGAGAACGGGCTATTTTTTGTTCATCTGTCCATTGGTTGGCAATCCGGCTTCGGACATCTTCTTCTTGAATTTGGTCCCTTTTCATGACCCGTTTAATTCGGTCCTCTTCAGGTGCAGTAACAGTAATAATAAAGGAGCAATCGGAATAGGTACCACTTTCAAAAAGAATGGCTGCCTCCCGAATTACATAAGGTCCGGATTGTTGTTGCACCCATTCCCAAAAATCAGCTTTAACAGCGGGATGCACCAAGGCATTCATCTTTTCGAGCAGAGATGGATCTTTAAATATTTTGGCTGAAACATAGGCTTTGTTTAACTCTTGATTCAGGTAGCTTTCTTCTCCAAGCAGTTTTTTGATACCAAGTATTAAGTTGGGATTGGAAGTCATTAATTTTTTTGCCGCCAGGTCAGCCTTGTATACAGATATCCCCAGCATGGAGAAGAAATCAGCAACTGTGCTTTTTCCACTTCCTATACCACCGGTGAGGCCAACAATTTTCATTTAATTAGAATAAACTCTACAAAGTTATTTTCTAACCTGGTATTCAGGCAATAGTAAGGAGCTTTTTCTAATTTTAGCCTAATTCTGTTATTGCTCAAGGTTTGAGAGAAATCTGCACTAATGGTAAAGATATCTTCAGTTACTTCTTCGTAATGACTTAATGGAATTGAAGTTCTAACGGTTGCTTTATCTGGAAGCAACTTCACTTTCATTCCTGCTGGAATGTTAATGGGGTTAATTTTTACCAGAACTTCCTTTTCTGTGTATTTTTCTACATCCAATCGGCAATTAATTATTGATGGAATCATTTCCAGTGTACTGAGAGGTCCTTTAGTAGGTAGTTCTGCTGCAAACAACTTGTTTTCCGAAATGGGTTCTTTTATTTTTACTGGCAGAAATAGCGTGTCAATAGACTTCAAAAGTTCTTTTTTCCCTTTAATGGTAACTTCTTTAACCGCGGGGATGGGTTTAGAAACAGGGAAGAAACCTTCCTTAAAAGTAGACTCTAGCTGTATGGATAGAGGAACCACCTTGGAGTACATTTTACCTGATTCGAAGAAAATGGTATCAGGCTCAACGGAAACTATGGAAGAACCGTTGGATTGAAATAGGTTTTTAGATCGGAGGAGATCATGAACTAATATATATTTCAAAGACCCACTGTAGGGATGAACTTTAGACTTAGGAAAATCAAAATAAAAGCTCTTTTTTTGAAAGAGCTGGTTGTATAGAAAATTCAGACCGTTGGTATTATGGTGGATTAAAGCTTGTCTGGGTTGAGGGCCAACGATGCGGTAGTTTTTAGGAATATCTTCAATTTCATAAGCAATGTAGAACTTAAATACATCCCACTTACTGGTTTGAACCAATACCCAAAGTGATGCCGAAATAAAAAGGCAGGCTATGAAAGGAAGTAGCCCGCCTTTTATAAAAATTTGGTTTGAAGAATTGGAAGCCAAGAGTAGAGTTTTAAAGGCAAACCAATTAAAACAGTTTAGGTTGCTGGAGTTTCATCGGTGAGGGAGCCGGTAAAGCTCATAGAAACAGCATTTCGTTCTATTTTTAATTTACCTCCACCTTCGGTTTCAATGATAAAACTAGTTTCACGGATTTCAAGGATTTTTCCATGGATTCCACCAATGGTAACAATTTTATCTCCTTTTTTAAGTCCTTCCCTAAAGTTTTTTTCATCTTTAGCTTTCTTTTGCTGAGGTCGAATCATAAAGAAATAAAACACCACAATGACTAGAACCATCATGATGAGGGAAGAAGCACCACTGGCGCCTTGAGAGCCGCCTTGCATAAGTAATGTGTTGAACATGTTTTGGGTTGGGGTTAATTTCCTACCGGAATCATGATTTCGCCGGTAAGAGTTATGGTTTTAAAATTTGGAATTGTGTTTGCCAAAATGGTAATTTTCTTGGTGGTTTGACCTTTCTTTCCTTCGCTATCAAATACCACATCAATTTTGCCTTTCTCTCCCGGCTTTACAGGGGTTTTAGAGAAGGAAGGAACGGTGCATCCACAACTTGTATTGGCAGCAGAAATAATTAAATCCGTTTTGCCGGTATTGGTGAAAGTAAAAGTATGAGTCACTTTTTCACCCTGAATTATTTTTCCGAAATCATATACATCCTTTTCAAAGGTCATTACTGGAGCATTGGCAGTATCCTGGGCTTCTTCCGAATTGGCAGAAATCGGGTTGTGAATTGTTTCTGCAGAAATGGTTTCCTTTTCTGTTGATTTTTCGCCACAAGACACAAAAAACAGAGCTGATGCACAAATACAAAAATAAGCTATATTTTGCTTCTTCATTTTTTCAAAATTTGCGCAAAATTAATTTTTTATTTCCCCTAGGTTTAAAAAATGAAAGAATTTCAAAAAATTAAGACAATTGGGCTAATGTCGGGCACTTCATGTGACGGGTTGGATATATGTTATTCTGAGTTTTCAAGGGAAGGAAAAACGTGGAATTTTCAAATCCTGGCGGCTGAAACCAGAAGCTATTCACCGGTCTGGTTAGAACGAATACACCACGCCCCTGAATTAGGTGGCAGAGACTTAATTCTTTTTAGCAAGGAATTGGGCATTCAGTTTGGGTTGGAAGTGAATATGTTTATGGAAAAGCACAAGCTAGGTAAACCGGATGCCATTGCTTCGCATGGTCATACAATTTTTCATGAACCAAGTCTGGGATTAACTTTTCAGGCTGGTGATGGGAACAATATTGCAGCCATAACCGGATGTAAGGTGTTATTTGATTTTAGAAGTTTAGATGTGGCTTTAGGTGGACAAGGGGCTCCCTTGGTTCCGGTTGGAGATCGTTTGTTGTTTTCCACTTATGATTCATGTTTGAATTTGGGTGGAATTGCCAACCTGTCATTTGAGAAGTCGGGACAAATTATAGCCTTTGATATTTGTCCTTTTAATTTGCTTTTGAATCATTTTTCTAATAAACTGGGCTATGATTATGATACTGATGGAAACATCGCAAGGGCAGGTGAGGTAAATGATTCTTTATTGGAAGCCTTGATTCGGGTTGAATATAACTCTTTGGTTCCTCCTAAATCTTTGGGCAGAGAGTATGTTGAGGTGGAATTTTTATCTGTAATTGATAAGTTCAATTTGAAACCGACAGATATTTTAAGAACTTTGGTTCAATATTATGTTACCTGTATTTCATCTGTATTGGATGAAAATGCAATTGCTAAGGTTTTGATTACCGGTGGAGGAGTATATAATCGGTATTTTGTGGAATTATTGAGAATGAAAACAAAGTCTGTAATTGAAGTTCCTGAACCCAGAATTATTGAGTTCAAGGAAGCCTTGATTTTTGGCTTTTTAGGATGTTTAAAATTAAATGGATTTGAAAATGTTTGGTCAAGTGTAACCGGATCCAGCAGAAATTCAATTTCGGGTTTGGAGGTAAATTAACATGTTTGGA
>JAIBAJ010000083.1 GCA_019695265.1 Bacteroidia bacterium
ATCGCCACTCAAAATTTTATGTAGTTAATATTCAAATGTAGGAATAAAACAATTTGAAAAAATTGTTTTATTGGCGTTAAAAACGCCTTTCTCAACCGCCCCCGTTACAAACGAGGGCGAGTTTGGAATGTGAGGATTGTATTTGGACTCCCGCAGTTTGGGATTTTGAGGAAATAATTCCGAAAAAAGCTAAAAATAGCCAAATAAAACTAAGTTTTTTCATGGATTAAACGGTAATTAAGGAGTGGATTTATTAAAATTTTCAGAAAATAATAAAATACTTTCACCTTCCTAAATCAAAAGAAAGTAGACGTTTATTTTATTAGAAAAGTGGAAGTATAAAAATGGGTTTAATTGTTATGTCAAGTATAGATATAATTTTAATTCCGCAATATTAAATTTAAAATAATTTATAAATTAATATAAAAATGGTAAATATTTGAAAGAATAAATACGATTATCTCTTTATTTAAAAGGCTTTCATGAAATTAAAAAATTTAATCATGAAGTAAAAATTTGTTTAATTTTCTTGAAAAAACATTAAACAAAGTTGATATTTTGCTCAATTTTAAAATTAAGTCATGGATAATAAAATGCAATTTTCTTCCGGAATTTATATTTTTTATCCTCGTAGCAGCAGTTTTATAACACGCTTAAATCTTTAAAACCCAGAAATAAAATTTTGGATAGTAAATGTTATCGACTTAAACGAAATTCTCATGGATAAAAAATCCGGCAAATCAGAAATACATTAAATATATATGGATGAAACTCTTCTAAACCCTTCCAACATTCTCCTTTCAAATCCTATTTCTTGCATTAATTAAAAAAAGAAGGACAAAAACAAACAACAAATACGACAACACCTAAAATAAAAATGGCTGCAAACGTTTAATTTACAGCCATTTAATTTAATTTTTTGTAGTCCCGACGAGAATCGAACTCATATCAAAAGTTTAGGAAACTTCTATTCTATCCATTGAACTACGGGACCAATGAAAATTTCAAGGGCGCAAAAGTATAAAAACTATCATACGATTTCTTCTCGATTTTTTGAATTTCACCCGACCACTCACCTTTTCAAGCCTTACTTTCTTTTCCCATGCCATTCTTTGTTCCGTTTAGCCTCAGAATCCGTTTTACCAAACAACCCTATCCTTTCCTTTCTCATTCATTATCAGAATCTCCAAGACCTTAATTCCACCGCTATTTAATAGCAATCCCTATCTGAAAATCTAAAATTAAGACCTTTTCCTATATTTGCCTTCCGAATTCTAACTCAATACGCGGAACTTTACCCAACTTATTATGCTATTTAATTCTATTGAGTTCCTGTTCTTTTTTCCAATTGTAACCCTACTCTATTTTATACTTCCTCATAAATTCCGCTGGCTTCTTCTACTTATTGCTAGTTGTGTTTTTTATGCAGCCTTTATTCCGGAATATATCCTCATTCTTTTTGCTACCATTATTATCGACTATTTTGCAGGAATTCAACTGGGCAAGAACTATTCCCAATCAAAAAAGAAAAGCATCCTTTTGATAAGCTTAATTGCTAATATCGGAATCCTGGCCATTTTCAAGTATTTTAATTTTTTTGTAGACAATTATAACCAGCTTTTTCAATTCATTGGTTTTAATAACTTTCAAAGAATACCTCATTGGGATCTGATTTTACCTATTGGCCTTTCCTTTCACACCTTCCAGGCCATGAGTTACACTATTGAGGTTTACCGCGGAAACCAACAACCAGAACGCCATTTCGGTATTTATGCCTTGTATGTTATGTTTTATCCTCAGTTGGTTGCCGGACCCATCGAAAGGCCCCAGAATGTTCTGCATCAATTCCATGAACATCATTTCTTTAATTCAACAAAATTTTGGAATGGTATACGTTTGATGCTTTGGGGTTTGTTTAAAAAAGTTGTTATTGCTGATCGTCTCTCTATTTATGTTAATCAGTTCTACCAAAATCCTGACCAATCTCCGGCATTAAATCTATTCATGGCTACCCTGTTTTTCACCATTCAAATTTATTGCGACTTTTCCGGCTACAGCGATATGGCTCTAGGAGCAGCCGAATCAATGGGTTTTAACCTGATGATAAACTTTAAAAGACCTTACCAGGCAGGAGATATTCAAGAGTTTTGGAGTCGCTGGCATGTTTCCCTTTCTACCTGGTTCAGAGATTACTTGTACATTCCTTTAGGTGGAAACAAAAAAGGTGAAATAAGAAAGTATTTCAATGTGGCGGTGGTTTTTATCCTCAGTGGATTTTGGCATGGCGCAAACTGGACCTTTATCGTTTGGGGCTTCCTCCATGCCATCGGAAATTCGATTACCATGTTTTGGAAATCTTTTAAACGACCTATCTCCATTCCTATTCTGCCTCAATTAGCTACTTTTAGTTTTGTTGCTCTGGCATGGATATTCTTTCGGGCAGATTCCCTCTCCAATGCATGGATTATTCTTTCTAAAATCGGTAACATTAATGACTATTCTTTTGAAAACCTTTTCCCAATGGTAAGTGGTATTCAATACGGCTTAAAATGGCACTTCCTGGTTTTTATTCTGATAGTATTTATGTATTTCCTCGAAAAATATACAGACGAAAGACTCTATGTTTTTAACAAAAAACCCGGGTTCGACTTAATCTTTACCATACTCATCCTAACCTTGAGCATAACCTTGGGAGTTTTTAATAACAGTTCTTTTATCTATTTCCAATTCTGATGAAACTCCCACTGAAATTAATATTCGTTTTTTCTGTAGCTTTTATCTTCAGTTCGGCATTTTATTACCGATTATTCCTTACGTCTTACTCCCCAACAAATTTTGTCAGGCCTTCCCTTTCCTTTCTAACGGAGGACAGCTCATATCACGATATTGTTATTATTGGAAATTCCAGGTCCTGGAACCACTTTAATCCCCAAATTATTGATTCTATTACTTCACAAAATTCAATTGTTATAGGACTGGATGGCTCCGATATTCCCTTTTTTCTGATGGGGGTTCGTAAATACATTCAATCACATCCAATACCAAAAACCATCGTTGTTCCAATTGATTTTACTTCCATCAATACCCAAACTATCCCTTATAACTTTTTAGAATACTACGATTTTCTCAACGATACTACCATTGCTAATACCCTAGGGAATTACTTTACCCGTTTCAGATTCAAATCTTCCTATTACTACTACCTTACTCAACTACTCCTGGTTAAGGATGATGAAAAAAAACTAAATTTCTCCCAACTGTTTTCTACTCCTTCTCTTGAGAATTCCATTCTTCCGGAAAAAGCTACCTACAAAGGCTTTTTTTCCCCTACCGACACCCTGGACCCCAATCATCTTCAAGAAATAAAGCCTTTTATCGAAGAATATGCACCGGAGTGCCAATCAACCCTTCAGGAAATAATCAACTGCTGTCAACAAAATCAAATTCAACTGATTTTTGTTCAAGCTCCTTTCTTCCACAAAACCCAATCCATCGTTTTAAATTACCGGGAAATTGAAAATCAAATATCCGAAACCGCCTTCAAAAACCAATGTCATTTTTTAGATTTTGATACCATGGCTATTGCTCAACGCACCGATTGCTTCTTTAATTTTATGCATCTTAATAGCAAAGGGGCCAACCTCTTTTCAACCACATTTGCCCGGGAATTAGTTAAAATTCAAAAATCAGGCAAGCCCAAATAGCCTCCTCCTATATTTTAATTTACCGCATCGCAATTTTTCTGACCTTTGCCAACCTATTAACCATTCATGAAGTTTCTAAAAAAGGCTCTTTTTATTATCCTGATTCCTGTCCTGGCTTTCGGCCTTTACCTTGTTGGTAATGTTCTTTTTGCCTTCATTACCGATTTTAAACCCCCTGTGTCCGAATCGCTTGAATTACGAGGAATGCCCTCTAAAAACCTACCCGATTCCGTTCTATCCCTCCTTAATTGGAATATCGGCTACTCCGGCCTCGGTCAAAAAGCCGACTTCTTCTACGACGGTGGAACAACCGTCATTAGTCCCGAAGCCGATGTAAATTCCTACTTCCAAGGAATCAAAAACACCATACTCCATGCTGACTCCATCGATTTTATTCTGCTTCAGGAAGTAGATACTCTTGCCAAACGGTCCTATAAAATCAATCAGTTAACCGAATTAGGTAACCATGCCAAAGGTTATGGCTATTCCTTCGCCACTAATTATGATGTGAAATTTGTTCCCAAACCCTTTACAGAACCTTTGGGCAAAGTAGTCGCCGGACTTATGTCTCTTACCAAATATTTCCCAAAAGAAATTACCCGTTACCAATACCCCGGCCAATTCGAATTTCCTACCTACCTCTTCTTTCTCGACCGCTGTTTTTTACTTTATCGCTACCCACTCAAAAATGGAAAAGAACTTCTTGTAATCAATACCCATAACTCGGCTTATGACAATACCGGGGAAATGAAAAAAGGGGAATTAAATATGTTGAAAAAGTTTGTTACAGAAGAATATGCTAAAGGTAATTATATCATTATCGGGGGTGACTGGAACCAATGTCCTCCTCATTTCGATCCCATGAAATTCAACCATGGCAAAACCGAAGCGCCTTACACCCCGCAAGTTCAAGACCCTTCCTTCCTTCCTTCCGATTGGCATTGGGTTGCCGATACAACCGTTCCCTCTAACCGTAATCTAATTACTGCTTACAACGCCCAAAAAACATTTACAACCGTAATCGACTATTATTTGCTTTCGCCTAACGTGGAACCTTTGGCTGTTAAAACCTTGGATATGCAATTTGCCTACTCCGATCACCAACCGGTTTATCTAAAGGTGAAACTTAAATAACTTATTGACAATGAAATCCTTCGCCGAACTTTCTCCGCTTTCTAGAGTGTGGGTCTACCAATGCGACCGCAACCTTTCCGATTCTGAAACCGAACAAATTCGCCTCCTAGCCGCCGCTTTTGTTTCCAATTGGACTGCCCATGGAGACATGTTAAACGCTTCAGCCGACGTGTTTTTCAACCGCTTCGTAGTAATTGCTGCCGATGAAAGTCAAGTAATGGCATCGGGTTGTAGCATCGATAAATCAGTGGGTTTCATCAAAGACCTGGAAAAGCACTTTAACATCAACCTGCTCGACCGCCTCAACATAGCCTACCTCGATCAGGAAGAAGTAAAAACCATCCGTATGCACCAGGTGTCTGAAGCAATCGAAAACGGCATAATCAATCCCGACACCCTCATTTTCAATAACTTAGTAAAAACTATTAACGAATTAAAAACCCTGTGGCGTATCCCATTGAAACAGTCCTGGTTGGGCGCTCAAATTCCGGGTTTAGCTTCACCTAACCTGGTTTAGACCCAAATTTCTCAATAGAAATCCTTGTTTGGCTTTCAAACTCAATAAAGATAGGGTTTTGAGGTTGATTTTTGGGTGAAAAATAGTGAACTATTCTAAAGTAGTTGGAAGCCGTAATAGAATTCTATAGCAGAAATTGGGTTAAATTTTTTGAAGAAAACAACCGCTTTCTCCTTCTCCAATCACCTGCCCCGCTTTCGCCCATAGTTTGCGGTACAAGCACATTCGAGGGTTCGGACTAAGTGCATCCGCAAAGCTATTTGGCTCTATCGGGTTTAGTTTAATTTCTTTCTTCTTTCAAACAATCTTCAGCCAAATCGGTGCAAACCCAAACCAAATCACTTGGCTGAATTCCTTATTTGTGCAAAAACAACAAGCCTGAAAATTCGGGACTAATATTCTTCCGAACCTCCTCCGGAGAAACTGTCAAAATCAAAATCTCCCATATCCTGGTTTTCATCCTCTTCACCAAAGCCTCCACCAAATTCATCTTCACCAAATTCTCCTCCCGAACTACCTTCTTCTCCCCCTTCCGTCATTCCTTCCATTCCTTCTAATCCTTCTAAATCAATTCCATCCAAGGCATTGGCATCATCAATTAATCCGGCAATATCATCTCCTTCCAAATCGGCCATATCAGGTTCCAGCATATCGTCCTCACCGGTAATTAGAATAGGCCCACCTGCAACCGGTCTGCCCCTTCGCCTTGGCATTTCACTTTCATCCAACTCCAAAGGTGGTGGTTCTAAACTAGGTTTTACAGGCCTTGGAGGTTCGCCCATTACTTTTACACAACGCGGATAAGAAGCCTTTGGATCATCGGGTAAAATTTTCACCAATTCAACAAAGAAGGTAAAATTCCGATAAGTAAACAACTTATAAATAAAGCGTTGATGCGGATCATTTACATATCCTGCCATAGCCTTATCCAATACCGGATTCGCTTTCATATCTACCTGTCCTTCCGGAACTTTGGCAATAAAATCCAATTCATGCCAGTTGTTATCACTTAAATAAAGCTCCGCTTCCGGCTCATCCAAAAAGGTAAATGCCATTTTTATTGCCTGATGGAATTCCCAAACCGAATGCGATGGTTTCACCTCAATGTCACGATACACATTGTCTTCATCTTCCAAGAGAACTCTAAACTTATAAATGGCCATTTATTTCAGGTATTGAAAGGCAAAAGTAACAGGATTCCATAAAACTCAACCAAGCTCAGAAACGAATTTGAAATAATTCATTCCTTTCCTGTAAAAATCCGGTTTTTTTGCAACCCCAAAGCGTCTTTCTCGTTTGACTTTTCCTTACTTCTATGGGGAAAATCTCTACAAAAAAACCACTTCTCGCTTCCGTCTTCTTAGCATTTCTGATGCTGTGGTTGAATTTCCCTTCCTTCTCACAACTGCTCAATTTCAAAAACTTCACCACCGACCAAGGCTTGGTTCAAACCAAAGTTAACGACGTTGTTCAAGATTCTAAAGGCTATTTATGGATTGCAACAGATGGAGGATTAAGTCGATTCGATGGAAAAAGCTTTGTAAATTTTACAGCCAAAGACGGCCTCGGTAACAACAAATGTACTCGCCTGTTTATCGATTCTAAAAACCGCCTGTGGATTGCCCATATTTACGGAATTAGCTTACTGCAAGGAAAAAAAATCCAATCCTTTTCCGACTCATCCGGAATTAAAAACCGTGAAATTCAATCCTTCCTTGAGTTCGATAACAAAATCTGGATGGGTGGAATGAACGGAATAGCGCTATTCGATCAAGGGAAATTCACGCACTTACCTATTCCTAACCACGAAAACAAACAGATTAAATCCTTGTCAGTCGATCATAAAAACCGACTCTGGATAGGTTATGGCGACAATGGCGGTATTATCTTATATTCGAATAAACATTTTCAGGATTTCGACTCTTTCGGCTTTGCAGGCACCGAACACCCTCTCACTACCATACAACAACTGCATTTCGATGGTAAAGCCATGTGGATTTTTGCCGCTGAAGGTATTTTTTCCTTTTCGGGCGATGAAATGAAACCGGTTAAACATGCCGGCATATTTCTAGGTGCAGAAAAAGTACACTTTAAATCGGATGGAAGCATTTGGATGGCCACCACCAATGGCTTGGCTCACTTAGAAAAAGGACAACTAAACTATTTCAACGAAAACAACGGACTACCCGGTTCTGAACTGAGTACCTTGCTCATTGACAGAGAAGGGAATTGCTGGGCCGGATGCCGAAAAGGATTGGTCATGCTTAGTTCCTTAGCCTTTGCTCAGTTTACCACCAATGAACCTAACAAGGTTTTTGCTCCAACTTGCATGGCTCAAACCTCCGACGGCCGCATCCTTTTTAACTCCGACCCCACCGGCTTGTTCCAATTACAAAACAACCTGCTTTCCAAAATAACCATTCCTAAACAACTCGATGAACATTTGTTTAGCTGCATTTTAGTCGATAAATACGGAAGCATTTGGCTTGGAACCGCAGACTTTAATGGAGTATATCGATTTAACCCACCTTTAGGAGTTAAGCAATTCACCGGAGATAACGGCTTGCCCGATAACAACATTCAATGCCTGGGACAGGATGCCCTGGGTCGTATTTTTGCCGGAACCAGCCGTGGTTTAGCCATGTTTGAAAACAACCAATGGAAAACGCTGGAAAATCCTGACGGAAGTTTGGTGTTTGATGTAAAAACCATGCATACTACCAAGGATGGTAAACTATGGTTAGGCACCTCCGATGGAAAAGTTTTCTCCTACCACAACAATCAATTTAAAGCATTGCCCGGACTGGAAGGAAAAATAAACTCCTCTATCACCGGAATGGCTTCTTCTGCTTCCAAACTTTTTATTGGTACCGATGGAGAAGGCTTGGTGATTTGGAATGGAAAACCAAGCTTACTAACCAAGGAACAAGGCCTTTTAACCAACGAAATTCGCTTTGTTGGATGCAATCAAGACGGAACCACCTTGTATTGTGGCACCCAAAAAGGCTTGTTGCAACTTGGGCTAGGGACGAATGGAGAAATGTCACAGCAAAAGCTTTTATCACAAAACGAAGGCTTTTTTGGTGGTGAATGCTTGTATGGAGCCTTGCTGATAACAAATGACCATCAAATTTGGTGCGGTACACCTCATGGCGTAACCCGATTTTCACCCAATATTCCTATTTATACCTCCGTTGCACCACTTGTTGATATTGTTGGTGTAGACCTTTTTTATAAAGAACCCGAATGGAAAACCTATGCAGACTCGATTTCAAATGAAACCGGATTTGGTATTAATCCACAATTTTCATACAAAGACAACTACCTTTCGTTTCGATTCACCGGCTTGCAGTTTGGTGCCCCATCCTCTGTTCGCTACCAATGGAAATTAGATGGTTTTGAAAAAGATTGGAATCGTCCTTCCACCTTTGATGAAGTAAACTACCCTAACCTTCCTCCCGGCAAGTATGTTTTTAAAGTAAGAGCGTCCTCTATCTCCGGTTTAGTAAGTCAGGAAGCGCAATTTGCTTTTACTATTAAACCACCGTTTTATCGAACGTATTGGTTTTATACTTTATCTGCCATTTTTCTGCTTGCCCTGGGTATAGGCTATATCAAATACCGTGAACAACGACTTGTTCGAGAAAAAGAAGAATTAGAAGTAGCCGTCAAGCAACGTACAGCCGAATTAGAAGAACAGAAGAATATAGTTGAACAAAAGAATGCCGATATTCTGGAAAACATCAACTATGCGAAAAACATTCAACTCGCCATTTTGCCGGGAAATGAAGAAATTTCCAGGGCTTTCCAGGAGCATTTCATCCTTTTCAAACCTCAAGACATTGTAAGTGGTGATTTTTATTGGTATTACCATCACGAAGACCTGGTTTGGGCCGCCGCGGTAGATTGCACCGGGCACGGTGTTCCGGGTGCCTTTATGTCCATGATGGGAAATGACTTGCTAAATCAGGCAATTATTGAAAAACAAATTACTGATCCGGCTCTGGTATTAGCCAATATGAACCACAGCATACGGTTGGTTTTTAGGGAACAAAACCAGGTAGTTGAAACCCAACAAGGTATGGATGTAAGTTTAATGTGTCTGAATTTAAAAACCGGCCTTGTAAAATTTGCCGGTGCCATGCGACCTATTATGGCTATAATCAATAAGGAAATAAAGGAATGGGAAGGTGATAAGGCCTCCATTGGAAGATATACCGAAGAAAACTATTCCTTTTCTACGATCGAGTTTACCATACAAAAAGGAGATGTTTTGCTTTTGTTTTCGGATGGATATTGTGACCAATTTGGCGGACCAAAAGGAAAGAAATTCCTTACCACCCGTTTCAAAAATATTTTAACCAAACACCTCCACGACAGTCTGGAAATTTTGGGAGACAGCCTCTATGATGCGTTGGATGAATGGCAAGGCGACCTCAATCAGGTAGATGATATTTTGGTTCTTGGTTTTAAATATTAAACCAAAATTCTCTATTAGAATTCGTGAGGAGGCCTTTAAATACACTAAAGGCAGGGGTTTCAGGTTAATTTTTGGGTGAAGAAACAGTGACCTCGTTTGAATTCAAAAATTGTTCTCCTTTTATTTGAAGTAGTTGGAAACCGTACTAGATTTCTAATGCAGATTTTAGGTTTTACCTTTACACCGCTGCAAGTTCCTGCCTGCTGTTTGGAAATTCAAAAAAGCCTGGCTACCGTCGGGTAGGGATTGAAACGGAAAGCCCACAGCCCCGATCCCAATCGGGGCGAGGACTTGCAGTGGAAAGCCCGACCATGAGCCTTCCACAATTCGGATTGAAAAGCCACTAGTTGTGCGAATGGGACCCGCCAAATAAAACTAAACCTGAACACCAATGATACAGATATCATCTACCTGCTCAAAATCGCCTTTCCACTTCGTGAAGGTTTCGATTAAAATGGCTTTTTGCACAGCCATTGGCTCACCTTGCATCAATTTCAGGGTTTCTTTGAATCGACCTTTGTAGAATTTTTTACCCTCCGGCCCGCCAAACTGGTCGGCATAACCATCTGAGAACAAGTAAATTCGATCGTTGCGTTGCAATTGAATCACATTGTTTTTAAACATTTGATCACCGTACAAATCCGTTGATCCAATAGGTCGACGATCTGCCTTAATCTCCGTCAATTCCTGGTCACGAATCAAAACCAGGGGATTGTATGCTCCGGCGAACTCAATTACCAGGGTTTCGGTATCAAACACACACAACGACATATCCATACCATCGCGCACTTTGCGGCCATTTTCGCTGATGTTGGCGGTATGTAAAGTTTCATTTACGTAGTTATTCAGATAATCGAGAATTTTCGAAGCAGAAAGAATTTTATTCTCTTTTACTGCCTGGTTAAGTGCATTGTGCCCCACAATACTCATGAAGGCACCGGGTACTCCATGCCCGGTACAATCTACCACCGCGAACACCACCTTCTTACCTATTTTCTCAATCCAATAAAAATCACCGCTTACAATATCCTTGGGTACATAAAGCACAAAGGCACCGGTAAAACTTTCAATAAAGGAACGATCGGGTGGCAGAATAGCTTCCTGAATGGTCTTTGCATAGTTGATACTATCCAACACCTCGTTGTTCTTCTTCTCAATAAGTTCTTTTTGACGACTAATTTGTTCGTTTTGGGAGGTAATTTTACGGTTAGCCAGGTTAATCTGAATGTAGGAAAAAATACCCGAAGCAATGATTAAACCAATGATTCCATAAAACCACCAGGTGCGGTAAAATGGAGGCTCAATGGTAAATTTAAAAGAAATAGGTTCGGCATTCCAAACCCCATCGGCATTGCATGACTTTACAAAAAACTCATAATCTCCCGGTGGCAATTCCGGATAGGTTTCTTCATTTTTGGTTGTTGGCTCTCTCCATGTTTTTTCATATCCCTTAAGGTAATATTGATACCTGATTTTTAATGGATAATAATTACTAACACCTACAAATTTAAAGGTAAGGTGGTTCTTATTGTAGGGCAACTTTACTCCTATCGGGAGATTGTTTGCACCCATACTATCCATTTCGAAAAGAGACCAATCGGCTGTATCTTTTAAAAGTTGGATATCGGTAAACATCAAATAAGGCGGTGTAGTATTTGGGATGTCGTATTCAGGCCTAAATACCACAATACCTTTGGGAGTTCCAAAATAAATATGCCCGGTTTTATCGTCAATACAAATAGACCTTGATAAACAACTTTGTCCGTTAAATCCGGACTCCAAATCGAATGACCGAACCGAAATTTTGCGTTTATCCGTTTTATCCAAATAAATACGGGCAATACCATTACCCAAACCTACCCATATTACCCCGGCTTTATCGATGGCAATACACACCACCTGATTATTGGGAAGAGCTGAATTTTCGTCGTTGTATTTATATAATTCTTTCCCATCCCAGCGGAACATTCCGTTATCGGTAGCAAAAAAGTATTCTCCGGCATCGGAACGTACAATTTGTTTTACAGGAAGCTTCAAACCCAGTTCCAACTTAGAAAATACCACCGGCAAATAATCAGGATAAGTGAAAATCTTTAAACCTTTTGCTGTTCCTACCCAAATATTCCCTTTTTCATCCTGATAAAGATCATGCACTATTTCTTCCCCAATATATTTTCTTAACCCTTCAGAAAGTCTAATACTATCCCGATCAATTTTCCAAACCCCGTTGTTGGTGGCTACCAAAACCTCATGCAAATTGGTTTCCAGCATTTTAAAGGACTTTACCTTGTAAATCCCTCGGGTTGGAGATTTGTATGGAAGTTCTTTAAAGGTTTTTCCATTGTAACGATAAATGTAGGAGCGATTACCAAACAATTGTTCCTGATCTTCCAGAACCAAAATCGAACTTACAAAAGGAATTTTTATACCGGTAATACTGTCGAAATGGTTGTTTCGAAGCACAAAACCACCTTCCGGGCTACCGGCATAGATAGTTCCGTAATGGTCTTTATACAAAGCTTCTATTTCACCATTTAGACCTTTGTGTTTATAATTTAAAAAACGACGGCTCAACAATTTTGAAATTCCATTCCGTTTACTACCAAACCACATATTTCCTTCTTTATCTTCAAAAATTCTGAAAATATCGGTTGTTACCAAACCATCGGCTTCGGTGTATCGAATGGCCTGGCGATTGATAACATAGTACAATCCATCTTCAGCGCCTAACCATACGCCACCTTGCTTATCCTTACTATAGGCAAAAAACTTAGTTTTGGTCGAATCATCCGAAAGCCCGGGAATTACTACATGTTTAAGTTCCGGAATTCCGGTAGTTGGATTTGGCAAATGATGTGAGTTGTATTCATACAATCCGGAGTAGCATAGAAACCAATATACACCGCCTCCTACTTCAAAAACGGCATTGGCTGCATTGTAAACTATTCCATTAAACCCATCAAACTTGGTAATATTGGATTTAGAATCCAGTTTAAAAATCCCTTTGGTAGTGCTAAACCATAAGTTCCCTTCCCTGTCTTCGTCAATATTCATAATGGATTTTCCATCCAACTGAGTTTTTTCAGCAAATCTTACAACCACGGTATCCTTAAGTTCCCCAACTCCATCAGCAGTTCCAAGCAAAATCCGTCCTCTCGAATCAATAAATACTTTTAAAACACCCTTGGCCGCTATACTATCCGGATCCGCAGCTCGTCCAAAGGTGCGGCCATCAATCGAAATGTTCAGCCCTTTATAGGTTCCAACAAGGTACCTTAACTTCTTGTCTTGATTAATAGAAAAAACCACATTGGAAAGCAAGCCATTCTTCTCATTAAACGAGGTAAACGACTTTCCATCAAAACGATTAAGGGCATTCGACGAACAAATCCAAATGGTATTGTCGTGGCTTTGAAAAATACCCAAAACCTGAGGTGACTTAAACCCGGTTTCTACAGTATAATTTTCAAACGCAAGAGTCTGGGCAACAGCCAATTGGGCAAATAAGGACAAAAATCCTATTACCCAAGAAATCCCAATTAGTTTTAGGATATGTGCCCAATTTGTTGATTGCATAGAAAGGCCAAAGATAAAAAACTAGGCTTTCAACGCTTTGAATTTCGTCGGAATTTTAAACCAAGTTGTTGTGAATATACCGAATAAGATTCAAAACCTGCCTGGATTGTAGCAAAACCAAGGCAAAAGATGACTTTTCGGGAGACAGATTTCAGAATATTCCAAGCTAATAAAAATACGGTTTTGGCGGGCCCCTTTCGCCCAATCCAACCTGATGCAAACTCCAATTATTTCTGCATAGGGCTTCAGGTCACGCTATCGTCTGTAGTCCCGGCAGCCCACGCCCAATTGCCCTTCTTTGCCGGGAGCTACTTGCCTCTATCGTTGCCCGAGGGTGCAATGCCCAACATTTTAACCTATTTCCAACTTTCTCAATTCGATAAATAATAAAAGCGGATAAGTACAAAACACGCTTGTTATCCCAATTTAATCAATAGGAGGATTGAAAATCTGAACTACTTGACTTAATTGGGTTTACCCCTTCCGAAGCATTTCGGGAAAAGTTTGTTTTCAATTTTCATAAGAAATTGAATTACAAACTCTTAATTCGTTTGTGCATTTCTAATGCGCAATATGGATTTATCGCTTCCATGGCTCAAAGTCAAACCACTCCTGCAATGAAAAAATGGGAAACCTAAATCAGGTTAAACGAAAAGGCAGCCAAACTATTAAGGGAACTAATACCAGCGTTTACGTTTAAAGTAAATCAACATGGATAGCACCAAAACCAACATAAATATCCAAACCAGGGCATAACCATACTTCCAGCGAAGTTCCGGCATAAAATCAAAGTTCATTCCATACACTCCTACAATAAAAGTCAATGGGATAAAGATGGTAGAAATAATGGTCAGGGTTTTCACAACCTGATTCATGGCATTGGAATTCAGCATCATATACATATCCATCAAACCGGAATTCATTTCGCGGTAGGTTTCAATACTATCACTTACCTGCACCACATGATCGTACAAATCCTTTAAATAAACCCGGGTAATATCCGAAATCAAATTAGATTCTTCCTTTTGCAATTTCAGAACAATTTCCTTCAGAGGAAGGATGCTACGGCGCAAAAAAAGCAATTCTCGTTTAAGATCATACACCATTTCCAGTGAAGACAGATTGGATGATTTCATTAGGGTTTCCTCCAAATGTTCGGTACGGTCACCAATAAGTTCTAAAACCACAATGTAATTATCCACAATTGCATCGGTAAGGGCATAAAAGAGGTAATCTATTGGCGACTTCCTAATACGGCCTTTTCCATGTCTAATCCGGTTTCGGATAGGCTCAAAAACATCCTCTTTTTTCTCTTGAAAAGTAATAAGCAAATTATCCTTCAGGTAAAAGCTAACCTGCTCAATGGTGGCTTCCTTGCTATCAGAACCAGAATAAATCATTTTCATTACCAGGAAAAGGGCATCATCGAACACATCTAGCTTTGTTCGTTGTTCTGAACTCATAGCATCAGCCAAAATAAGTGGGTGAAGGCCAAATTTCCGCCCAAGCTCTTCCATCAACTCAACATCATGGTTACCATCAATATCAATCCACATGCATTTTCCTTCGGGAGGGTGACTCGGAATTTTAATAGCATGATTTACATGGCTTTCAGAAAAATTTTCATAGTCATAAACAAACACTCTTATTTCCACAGGGGCAGTTTGATCCGGACCTATGTGCACAAGTGTACCAGGGGGCAAACCGGTTTTTGCTGATGATTTTGGCGAAGAATACATTGGTGTCAAAAATAGAAAATAGTTCTAGCAATTGAAATCCTTATCGGAACTAGAATTTTCATGGAAAATTAGCAGGCAATCTAACAGACCGGTAATTCTATTGCTGCAAAATCGCCTGCATGTCCCGAACTTGCTTCGGGAAAGAGGTCGTGGGTTCGGGTGCTAGCCATTCCAGGAATTTTCAAGGAAAAAGTTTGGGATTGAAAAAAGGGTAGTCTTAGCCGCACTTGTTTTGGGGCACTATTGATGCCGGCTAGAGTGTTTGCATGTCCCGAACTTGCTTCGGGAAAGAGGTCGTGGGTTCAGGTACTAGCCATTCCAGGAATTTTCAAGGAAAAAGTTTGGGATTGAAAAAGGGGTAGTCCTAGCCGCACTTGTTTTGGGGCACTATTGATGCCGGCTAGAGTGTTTGCATGTCCCGAACTTGCTTCGGGAAAGAGGTCGTGGGTTCAGGTACTAGCCATTCCAGGAATTTTCAAGGAAAAAGTTTTGGATTGAAAAAGGGGTAATCCTAGCCGCGCTTGTTTTGGGGCACTATTGATGCCGGCTAGAGTGTTTGCATGTCCCGAACTTGCTTCGGGAAAGAGGTCGTGGGTTCAGTACTAGCCATTCCAGGAATTTTCAAGGAAAAAGTTTGGGATTGAAAAGGGATAGTCCTAGCCGCACTTGTTTTGGGGTACTATTGATACCGGCTAGAGTGTTTGCATGTCCCGAACTTGCTTCGGGAAAGAGGTCGTGGGTTCGGGCGCTTGCCATTCCAGGAATTTTCAAGGAAAAAGTTTGGGATTGAAAAAGGGGTAATCCTAGCCGCTCCAGGATTTTTCAAGGAAATAGTTTGGGATTGAAAAAAAAATTATACATTTGCGCCCTCAATTTTGGGGTCATAGCTCAGCTGGCTAGAGCGTTTGCATGGCATGCAAGAGGTCGTGGGTTCGACTCCCACTGGCTCCACTCTCTGGGAAAGCACGCTAATTTTGGCGTGCTTTTTTTTGTATCCTTCTCCAAAGCCCCGCCAATACTAAGAACCAAGCTTGCTGATTCAGAC
>JAIBAJ010000084.1 GCA_019695265.1 Bacteroidia bacterium
TTAATTCGATTTATACCAATGGATTTTCCTTCAACTCTTTGTTCTTCAAAAACAATTTTAAAGGCATCCTCTTTTTGAATTTTATGAAAGTCGATGGTCCAAGCGAAAACTTGAGCCATCATAACTGCCAATTCAGGATTTGCGTGTTGTTTTTCAAGTTCGCCAAAAACGCTGGAATTAATTACACAACTAACTGTACTTTCAACCTCTTCGATGGGTTTTTGCCCCATACTTGCTTTAATGGAATCCCGCAGGTCAAGCACCAAATAATCGGCAAAAGTATGTTCGTAAATAAGGTATTGGATAGAATGAGGAGCTTTGCGTTGTTTAAGCACCATGACCGGTTTTCCGGCTTTAAAGCGTTTTAAGTTAAATACCTCGTTGGCTAAATTGGTCACTTTGGGAACCAAAGAATCTGGAACCCCGTGTTTTTTGAGCAATCCTGGGAAAGATTCGCCACGTTCAACTGTATCTTCAACCACCTTAAAGGTATTAGTTTCAATACCATATTCTATACGGGAAGGAGGGAGAGGACTTACTTTATTAATAAGCTCCTTTGCAGGTTCATCTATTAAGTTGTAAAGTTCCTTTAAAGCAAAAAAAACAAGTATAAACAGTACAAAAACCAAACTTAGTTTAAGTACTTTTTTTGGAGTAATTTTTTTCTTGGGGAGTTGGTTTGATTTATCTTCCATTCTAGTCGAGCCAACAAATTAAAGGCTAAAAGAGATGGACTATTACAGAGGTATTCCGGTATTTTTAACAAGTGAACCTTAACAAAAAAGGCCGGATTAAAAATCCGGCCTTTCCTTTTAAAAAACAATTTCTATTGTTGAGGAGAACCCACCCTAGCCATGGCACAACGGAAACCGATATAATCAGTTTCTTGTGCTTCATCTAAGAATCGGCGAGTACCAGGAACCATCCAATAAGCACGGTCTTTCCAGGAACCACCTTTAAATACGCGGGCTTTATCATTAATCATAGATGTGATACCAAAATCGTACATCAATTTGTCCTTACGAGCTGGTTCTTTCCAATCTTCCTCAGAGTAATGAATAGAGCTTTCGAAATCACCATCCAAGAAATTAATATTATCTGACTTACGGTAATTGCGGCGGTCTACATTTTCTTCCTCAGTAACATCGCGATAAATAACACGTCCAAGACTATCTTTTTCTGCAATTTCCCCTTCTTCACCGCGCAATTGAGTTTTATAAACATTACCACGGAAGGAGCGGAAGTCAGTATTATCTTCCATAGAAAGAGGGCGATAAACATCCATTACCCATTCAGCAACGTTACCGGCCATACAATACAAGCCATAGTCATTTGGCCAATAATCATAAACCGGAGCGGTAATATCGGCGCGGTCATTTAAGGACCCTGCGGTACCCATATTATCCCCACGGCCTCGTTTAAAGTTAGCCCTCATTTCTCCGATAAATTTCTCATCGCTGTTACGAATGGTATGACCATTCCAAGGGTAAAGCCTACGCTCTGTAACTCGCTCATATACAGTATTTCCGATTAATCCAAGAGCGGCGAATTCCCATTCAGCTTCAGTGGGCAGGCGGTAACGAGGCAAAAAGATACCATCTTCAATTCTAACTTTACGGGTATCCTTATTGGGGTCTAGGTCAACAAGATCTGTTTTAACCATACCCTCGTACTGAGCAGCAAGGTAAGCATCAGTATTGAAGTTATCCTCATTTACTTGGTTAGGATTAATACGCAAGATACCTTCACGGATTAAAATGGCTTCATTTACCCTATCAGTTCTCCAAGCGCAATAGTCATTTGCCTTTAACCAATCAACACCAACAACCGGATAATCTTTATAGGCTGGGTGACGGAAATACAATTCAATTAATGGTTCATTGTAGGCCAACTTATCCCTCCATACCAATGTATCGGGCAAAGCACGTTTATATACTTCAATATAATCTGCTCCAAAAACCCGGGTCAACCAATACAGATATTCTCGGTAGTCTTCATTACGTACTTCGCATTCATCCATGTAAAAGGACGAAACAGTCACACGGCGTGGGATATTATCCCAATCATAGCGAACATCTTGCTCAACCCGACCCATTGAAAAGGTACCGCCTTCAATGAATACTAGACCTGGACCAGTTTCTTGTCCACCATATTCCGTAGATTCAAATCCACCATTCTTGCTGTCGTTATAATTCCAGCCTGTAGTGGGTGATTTGTCCTTACTGCATGAATAAATACCTGTCAGTCCAGCCAACAAAGTGACTTTAACAGAGGTTTTTATGATGCTTTTCATTGCTTGATATATTTTGTGTATTTGAGTAGATAACTAAAAGGAAGGGCAACTTATTGCTCTGAATTTTTTCTTAACCGGTCTACATTCAAATTGAAGTTGGAACGACAATTCATGAGAACCGGCAGTTTGGTTGCTAAGTTTAGATACAGTTACGTCATAACTATATCCAAATTTAAAGGTTTTAGTAGAGATTCCTATCAAAGCTATAAATGAGTCTGCATTGTAAAAGTTTTGTCTAAACCACAATCCTCCTACAAAAGGACCCCTGCTTACGTAAAAACCATAATTAAGTTGCTGAAATTTTTGTTGTTGTTGATAAAGGATGTTAGGAGAAAAAGATCCATAGTCTTTTCTTCTTCTATCAAATAGAATGTTAACACCGGCATGAGCAGTTAATTTAACCGGCAGTCTTGCTGTACTAATAAAACCTTCTCTAGGTTGTGTTATGTGGTGGGCAGCAAATCCAACATAAATTCTTTCACTGTATGCAACTAATCCGGCAGCAAAATCCGGGAAACTTCTAGTTGGTCCAAAAACAGTTTCTTGGGTTTCATAGATAAATCCATACCGAGGATCAATCATATCACCAAATGTAAGTTTTGAAAAATCAATTCTTTTTTGAGTAAACCCAGCTTGTAATGCAGCATTAACAGAGAACTTACGGGTAATATCTAATCGATAGGAATACATCAAATTAGCAGACAGGGTATTTAGGGTACCTTCACCGGCACGATCATTCATGACCTGAATACCAATCCCTCCTTTGATTCCATGAATATATTGGTCATAGGAAGCATTGTAGGTTACAAAGGTTCCAGAAATTGCCGGCCATTGATTACGATAATTCATAATCAACCTTGGGCAACGTGCAGCTCCTGCAAAAGCAGGATTTAGATACAAGGGATTGGCGTAAAACTGAGTAAACTGGGGGTCTTGGGCCGTTGCATCGAACGATACAAAACTCAGCGCTGCCAATGCTAAAAGTAAATATTTCCTCATGTTAACTACAACCGTTTTAGGGTATGAAACCGCAATATTACGAAAAAACATGTTACAAACTTCGATTGCCTGTTTATATCCTGTTAATTTTTTTAGTTGGAAACGCTGTTAGTATAGGAATATTGCCCAATGAATAAAACTTTCCAACAATTAAATATGAATAATTTAAACATTTAACAAGCTGATATCCAATATAATAAACAAACTTTAGAATCAAAAAATTCCGAATAAACAATAATCTAAATTACTGCTCGTTTGACGGCCGTCCAATTTTTTTGCTTAAATCCTATGATAATGGCTAATTTCGTAACCTTGAAACATTATATGATTTCTTTCCAAATGAACAGCTTTGTAAGGGCTTTAATTTTTGCGCTATGCCTTCCTATAATGGGCTTTTCGCAAAAATCTATTGATCAAACCATTAATTGGCAAAAGCCTGTAAGTGAAACGGTTCCCGGCATAGGCAACCTGAAATTCCTCCAAGCAGAAGGTTTGTTGAACAATCCTGAAAATGGTTTTTTGCCAGAAATAGTTCTTAGTCAACCTGTGGCTTCTAACATTTCACAATTAAAAGTAGAAATCCTATCTAGTGTTTGGGAAGAATTGCCAATCCAGGATGGAATTAATTTCCAGGGAATTGATCAAGTTCCTTCCAATTTTAATCCGGAAGCTCATATTAGCATAGAAAAGAAAAAGCACTACGCTGTTACCAAATTTGTTCCATTGATTAAGGAAAACGGCCGGATAAAAAGGTTAAAGTCAATTTCCATTCGGTTTATTCCTAAAACCTATTTACAAAAGTCCGGCTTCATGCCAACCTATGCCTCCTCTTCAGTTTTGGCGTCCGGAAATTGGTATAAGGTGGGCGTAAAAGAAAATGGGGTATATAAAATAACGTATAATCAATTACAACAAATCGGAATAGATCCTGCTACCATTGACCCTAGAAATATTCGAATTTATGGTAATGGAGGAGGAATGTTACCTTTTGCCAATAGTTCATTCCGATATGATGATCTTCAAGAAAACTCCATATATATTTCAGGTGAAGCTGACGGAAGTTTTGGCCCCAATGATTTCATCTTATTCTATGGCAAAGGTCCAATTCAGTGGAAACAAAACACCACCGGATTAGTTTGTGTTGGTGACTTTTACCATGTCAATCATGATTTCTCAGAATCTAGTTACTATTTCCTAACAACAGATTTAGGTCCGGGCAAAAGAATTAGCAACCAATCAAGTATTGACCTGGCTGCCACTCACCAGGTAACTAGCTTTAATGATTATGGCTTTCATGAAAAAGACGAGGTAAATCTGATAAAATCAGGAAAAGAATGGTATGGAGAGGTTTTCGACCTAACCAATCAATATGACTTTTCATTTTCATTTCCAAACATTGACTTTTCAAGTCCAGTTCATTTGCGTTCGAGAGTCATTGCCTCTTCCATTCAAAACACCAGCACTAATTTTAAAATCAATGTAAACAATTCACTTCTCCAAACAATTCCAATGCCCTCAATCAGCGGAAATTACACCGATTTTCAAGGAAAATGGGACACCATGTGTACTAATTTCACCCCAACTTCGGAGAATTTATCTGTTCGAATTACTTATTCCAAAGGATCTAACCCTGAGGCAAAGGGTTGGTTAGATTTTTTAGAGTTCAATGCCAGAAGAAACCTTATTCAAGCCGGAAGCCAAATGGGTTTCAGAGATGTAAATTCTGTTGGAACAGGTAATGTTGCCGAATATTCCTTGACCTACGGAAGTGGTTATACCATTTGGGATGTAACAGACCCATTGAACATCAAAAATGTACTGTATTCCACAACAGGTAACTCCGCAGTATTCAAGGCAAATGCAGATATTTTGCATGAATATGTTTCCTTTGATCAAACCGGCTTCCTTTCTGTTACAGCAGAAGGAAGTGTTGCCAATCAAAACCTGCACGGAACAAGTCAGGTGGATATGGTCATTGTTTCCCATCCGGATTGGATTTCAGAAGCCGAACGACTTGCGGATTACCATAGAAACAGCACAGAAAATCCATTATCTGTTCAAGTAGTAACTCCACAACAAGTTTATAATGAGTTTTCTTCAGGTACTCCTGACATAAGTGCGATTAGAGATTATGTTAGAATGTATTACAACCGAAGCAGTTCTGAAGCAGATCAAATCAAGTTCCTATTGCTTTTCGGGGATGGATCGTACGACAATAAAAACCGATTGGCAAATAATACAGCATTTATTCCTACTTACGAATCATCTGAATCTCTAAATCCTGCGACTAGCTATGTTTGTGACGATTATTATGCCTTGCTCGACAGCAATGAAGGGAACTTCTATGTTGGAGTAGATGTTATGGATATTGGGGTTGGACGATTACCTGTTTCCTCTTTGGAACAAGCCACTGCAATGGTTAATAAAATAATTGGTTATACCAATCCAACTGCCAGCACAGATAATACCACCAACTGCTGTACCGGAGGAGGAGCCAGTTCCGTTTTGACACCGGATTGGAGGAACATTGTATGCTTTGTGGCCGACGATGAAGATGGCAATTTACACATGTCACAATCCAATGAACTCTCCAACATGGTTGACACGCTATATCCATGGTTGAATATTGACAAGATATACCTTGATGCTTATAAACAAGTTACAACTCCTGGAGGACAGCGTTACCCGGAAGTAAACAAAGCAATTAACGATCGCTGTCAAAAAGGTGCTTTATTAATCAATTATACCGGCCATGGCGGAGAAATTGGCCTGGCCCATGAACGTGTTTGGATGGTAGAAGACATTACCGGTTTAACCAATATTAATTCATTACCTGCTTTTGTAACCGCTACCTGTGAATTTAGCCGCTGGGATGACCCATCGCGAACATCGGCAGGAGAATGGGTGTTTTTAAACCCAAATGGAGGTGGTATCGCCTTGTTCACAACATCCAGGCTGGTTTATTCTGCCCCAAACAAAGAGTTAAACAAAAATTTCCTACGAGCAGTTTTTGACACTATAAATGGTAAACTTCCTGCCATGGGAGAGGTAATGCGATATGCAAAGTCCCCTAATTTAACAGGAGGAATTATCGTAAATAGCAGAAACTTTTCCCTCTTGGGAGATCCCGCACAAAGGTTAGCTTATCCGGAAGATCTTATTCCTTTGGCTCAAATTAACAATACCAATATTGATGCGTTACCTGATACCATTCAAGCCTTATCACTTGTGACCCTTAGTGGAAAAATTACCGACAGGCAGAACAATTTACTTTCGGATTACACTGGAACATTATACCCTACCATTTATGACAAACCTGCAACTGTTATTACCTTAGCTAATGATGGTGGAACTCCTTTTGTTTTTAAACTTCAAAAAAATATTCTTTACAAGGGTAAAGCAACGGTTAATAATGGCTTTTGGCAATTTCAATTTGTTGTTCCAAAAGACATTGCCTACAATTACGGATTTGGGCGTATGAGTTTCTATGCAAACAATACGAGTACCGATGCAACCGGATATTTTGAGAAATTTATCATTGGAGGCTCTAACCCAAATGCGCCAAGTGATGTTACTGGTCCGGTAATCAACCTTTACATGAACGATGATAAATTTGTTTTTGGAGGAATTACCAACGAAGATCCATTAATGCTTGGTTATGTTACAGATAGCAACGGGGTAAACACTGTTGGAAATGGTATAGGTCATGATATAACTGCGATACTTGACCAAAACACATCCAATCAATTGGTATTAAACGACTATTACCAAGCCGATCTAAATAGTTACAAAAGTGGATCAGTTCGTTATAATTTTTCTGACTTAGATGAAGGTCGCCATACCTTAAACTTAAAAGTTTGGGACGTTTATAATAATTCTACTGACGCCTATACCGAATTTGTAGTTGCAAAAAATGCAGATGTTGCCTTAAAACATGTTTTGAATTACCCAAATCCATTTTCAACCCATACTTCCTTTATGTTTGAACACAACCAAACTTGTTCTAATCTGGATGTACATATTCAAATTATGACCATTAGCGGGAAAGTAGTCAAAGACATTCATCAAACAATAGGAACCCAAGGATTCCGAGTTGATCAAGATCAGATTACCTGGGATGGCAAGGATGACTATGGTTCATCTATAGGAAAAGGTGTATATATATATAAAATCAATGTTAGAAATCCGGATGGAGGAAGCAGCGACTCTGAATTTGAACGATTGGTCATCCTTAATTAATCGGCTTATCGTTTAGGAATTTGAAACGGATTCTATCCTATTTACAAAGCATAAGTTTAAGCCACTTTTACTTTGGCCTTGTGCTGATGGCTATAGGTTTACCCTTATCCAAATTCCTCATGAGTATTTCTCAATTCTGGATGGGTGCCGCTTGGTTGGCTAATGGAAATTTTGCGAAAAAATGGCAAAGACTAGAAAAAAACTTCAAACTATTCCTACCATTTCTTGGAATTTATTTAACCAACTTCATAGGTATATTCTGGAGTTCTAATTTAAGCTATGCTGTTCATGACATAAAAGTTAAATTACCCTTTTTGCTTATTCCATTTATGGTTTCTACAATGCCTGGTATAAGTATTTCCAATTATTACAGATTATTAAAAATTTTCTTGGGTTCAGTAAGCCTGGGAATTGTTGTTAGTCTATGGTTTTATTTTGGATTTGGCGATAAGCCCATTCAGGATATTAGAGAAATATCGCGATTTATTTCGCATATCCGATTCAGCCTCATGGTTAGTTTGGGTATATTTATTTGCATTTTTCTATACTGGAAAGATAAAGAAAATCAATCCTGGATATGGATTATGCTCGCCACCCTTTTCACTGCCTTTTTGTTTATATTACATTCATCAACGGGTATTGGAATTTCGTTGATTGGAGCCCTTTTTACTTTATTGTATTTTCTCTCTAAAAACAAACATAGCAAAAGTCTTAAATTTATTGCAGGGTTAGTATTGTTTGTTGTTGGGTTTGCACTCTGGGAAATAATAACCGTTTGGAAAACCTCCTTTCCGGAACCGGTTCCAATACATACCCAGTTAATTAAGAATGGACGGTATTTATATTACAATGACACCACCTATAAAGACCGAGAGAATGGCAATTACATTTGGGTGAATGTTGAAATTGTTGGTTTAAAAAAAGCATGGCAACACCGAACCCATCCTACGAAGGAAGATTCTGCATTTACCAATCAGATATTTGTATTAGTTCGTTATTTAAGCTCTTTAGGTTTACCCAAGGACAGTGAATCAGTAATGCAATTAAGCCAAAATCAAATTGCTGATATTCAACGTGGATGCACCAACTATAAGTTTTGTAACAAATTAGATCCCAGGTATCGAATTTATCAAACACTATGGGAAATAGAAGATTATAGAAACCAAGGTAATGCGGATGGTCATTCGGTGGTTATGCGATTAGAATTTTGGAAAGCAGCTTGGAATATTCTAAAAAAACATAGCCTATTGGGCATTGGAACGGGGGATGTAGGAGATGAATTAAAAAAGTCGTACAACGAAATCAATTCCCAGTTAAATCCGGAATTCAGATTAAGAGCTCATAACCAATACCTGACATTTGCATTAGCAGTTGGGTTACTTGGCCTAATACTCATTTTCTATTTTATCTTTTGTTGGATTAGAAATATTCCATCAGACCCCAACCGAAACTACTTTGCATGGATTTTTATTGGCATATCCTTATTTTCCATGCTAAATGAAGATACACTTGAAACCCAAGCCGGAGTTAGCTTTGTGGCATTCTTTGCAACTCTTTTCTTTACTATTCAACTTAATCCCGAAACAAATCCAATTGAGGAGAAAGAAGCGTAAAAGATTTCCGGTGATGAATACAAGGCCCAAACTGTTCAATTCCTTTTCGGTGTTCCAAGGTTCCATAACCTTTGTTTTTCAACCAATTATATTGAGGAAAATTATTATGTAATTCCTTCATCATCCGATCCCTATGGTTCTTAGCCAAAACGGAAGCAGCTGCAATATTTAAAAATTTCCCATCTCCTTCCACCATACACATATGGGGTATGTCATGATACTTCTTGAATCTATTCCCATCTACCAAAATCAGTTCAAAATTTCTATTCAATTGATCCAATGCTCGATGCATAGCTAAAAATGAAGCATTCAAAATATTAATTTGATCTATTTCCTCTGTACTGCATAATCCTACTGCGTAACCGATTGCTTTTCGCTTAATAATGGGTTCCAGCTCCAATCTTTGCCTCTCACTTAGCTTTTTGCTATCGTTCAATCCTTTTATTTTACACCTTGAAGGCAAAATTACTGCTGCTGCAACCACAGGCCCTGCCAGGCAACCTCTTCCTGCTTCATCACAGCCAACTTCAATCAATTTGGCTTGAAAACTTGATTTTAAACTAGGCATTATTCCAACCGAATACTTGTATTTTTAGGATACTTAAGTTTATAACCAAACTTCAATTTCTGTTCCACCGATGGTTCTAATTTAAGCTCCCATTTTAATTTACCGGTAGTTTCGTCTAAACTTGCTCCAGATAGATCCAATGCTTCTACCTCAATCTCTGAATTTTGAGAAACTGGAATTTGGTCATCCAAAACCAAGGTTACAACACCTTTCTTATTATTTCGAATACTGATTTCAAATCTCCTTTCAACCCTTTTATCGCTGCCTAACGTTTGGTTCTTACTAAAGTCCTTTATTTTCTCTCGTTTAATTATTATTCCTTTGTCTCTGCCTAATGAGAGGGTTAGAGTATCACCCGGACTGCCCGGATTTATTATTGTTTTTCCTGTAAAGGTCCCTTCAAGGAAAATATTAGCATTAGCTTGCATTAAATCATATTTATCCCAGTCAACAATCTGAGCAACCAAAAATGCATCACGATCCAGTTTAGGAACTGCCTGATATTGGTAATTTGCCGGAATGGATAATTCTCCAATTTCAACCATATGACTTTTTCCATCACTTGGAATAGAATATGGGATTCCAATTTCAAAACTAGTATTAGTTGATCCTTCCACCGTAGCAACTTGAATTGCAGAGGCACTTGCATCGAATTTTACTTTTCCCTTCATATCATTTTCTCTTTGCATAGCAGCTTCCTTCCTGGCAGCTTCCAATTCATCCCTTTTCATTTCCGCTTTATATAAATTTTGTTGGGCGGCCGGGGAAGGCATAGAATTACTTTGAGCCCTACTTTCATACATATAACCTATCTTATCATTGTCGTAATACCTTAAATAGTAAGGCATTAATATAGGTTTTATTGCTGATTTAGTTGGCGTTCCGGTTGAAAGTGTTAGTTCTACATCCTTCCAATTCTCTGTAGTATTCTGAACAACAATTGCTTTGGATCGTACTTGCAAAGGTTTATTTATTTCATTTACCCGAATGTCATATTCGGGATGCCAGGATGCACCGGAAACCACATAACTAATCAGAAATTCTGAAGAAACAGGTTGCTCAGCATTAACCAATATTCTAATTTCCATGGAGTATTTTTGATTTCCTTGAATGGTTTGCATTTGACTACTAAGCTTTTTTAATTCATCTTGTAGTTCCAATTGCCTTTGTTGTGACTCCTCTATTTTTTGTTGAATTTCAAATGATCTGGATCTGTAAAAATCAAGAAGGTCTTTAACTTCCATAGATTTCTGTACCAACTGGGTATTTTTCAGAGCCATGGCTTCATCCAGCTTGGTGCTTTCTTGCTGATAAATTTGAACATAAGTAAGCTCTTTAGCAATCTTTTCTTTTAGCTCTTTTTCCTTTTTTTGCCATATAACCAATTGAGTACTATCCTTTGGCAATTTAAAGTAATCTGTTGATTGTTCAACCCCTAAAACCATAAAATTCCCTTTACCTTTTACTGAAATCGAATTTGGATCAATAAATGGCGATAACCCATTTACAACCAACTCCGAACGACCCGCAGGAAGACTTGCCTTTCCGGTTCGAAATACTTGGGCACCATCAAAAAAAACAGTTACCTCTTCAATTTTGGTATCCATTTCTTTGGAAGAATTTTGTGCAAATACAGGTAAAGTGGCAAACCATACCCAGCAAATAGAATGGAATAATTTCATTTTAGTTAATTTTTTGAGGGGGTTCCATAATAGCTCCGCAACTTTTACAAGTTCGAAGATCGATGGAGCCATAAAAAGTCTTCATTACTTCAGGAAGCTGTTTAACAATATCATCTAGAAAAAAATACTCTTCATATAATTTTGAATCACATTGTTCACAGAACCATAAAAAACCATCTTTTTCTTGATTTTTCCTTACCTTTTCAATCACCAAACCAACAGTATTAGCAGGCCTTTGAGGAGAGTGTGGCACTTTTCCCGGTAAAAGAAAAATCTCGCCTTCCTTGATCGGAATCTCCACTATTTTTCCTTCTTCTACAATTCGAACAGAAACATCCCCTTCCAACTGAAAGAAAAACTCCTCACTTTCGTTATAGTGAAAGTCCTTTCTAGAATTTGGACCACCTACTACCATAATTATCAGGTCGTCAGCAACTTTATAAACTTGCTGATTTCCAACCGGTGGTTTAAGAAGGTGGCGATTTTCATCAATCCATGCTCTAAAATTAAAAGGACGTTGAATCATGCTACTTAATTTAAAGGTCAAATATCCGTAATTCTTTTCATACTTTTGTCTAAATGAAAATTGCCTTATTCGGAAGACCATTCGATGTCCGATTTGACCCTCAAATTCGTCAAATGTTGGCCTTCTTAGAAACTTCCGGATTTGAAATTTGGCTTCATGAAGGGTTTTATCAGTTTTTGAGTAAGCATTATAAAACACTGATAAAAGGTAAAGTATTCAAAACTATTGAAGAAATTGAAACAGAGGCAAGTATGCTTTTGAGTGTTGGTGGCGATGGAACTATGCTGGAGAGTGCAAAGCTGGTTGGGAAAAGTAAAGTTCCGGTTCTTGGTATCAATACCGGAAGATTAGGTTTTCTTTCCAGCGTAGCAGTGGAAGATATTGAAAAGGCATTAAATGCAGTAAAAATGGGACAATTCGACCTGGAGGAGCGTTCCATGTTGCAACTGGTTTCCCCTCAAGATTTGTTTGGGCCTCATCCCTTTGCATTAAATGAATTAACGGTTTATCGACGCGATTCAGCATCCATGATAACCATTCATACCTACATCGATGGAAATTTCCTTAATTCCTACTGGGCTGATGGTTTGATAATTTCAACCCCAACCGGATCAACCGGATATTCCCTTAGCTGCGGGGGACCCATCATTCACCCACTTTCTGAATCCTTTGTTATTACTCCCATTGCCCCACACAATTTGAATGTCAGACCATTTGTAGTGCCAGACAATTCTACCATCCGAATTAAAGTGGAAGGAAGAAAGGAAAAATTTATTGCCTCTTTGGATTCGTATACCGAAACTATTTCTTCTGATACCGAATTAGTTATTACCAAATCCAACACAGCTTTGCAGTTGGTTAGATTAAAAGACGAACATTTTTTCAGAACCCTTACCAATAAACTAAATTGGGGTTTGGATAAACGAAATTAATTCCAAAAACCTTCAACAACCCTATGTGGGTTAATCTTTTCAACCTGGACTTAATTCAATTTGTTTGAACACGAATTTTGAAGTATGAAAAAACAGGATATTATTCTTTTTGTACTTCTATTCTACTTTTTACCCGGATTAAGTCAGATTGCCCCAAAAATGAATATCCTTGGTGGAAGTATTGAATTTGACTCCAAATACCAGGCAACAGGAAGTTTTGGAGGAGAAACAAGAACAACTTCCTTTCCAATTAAAATCAATTACAATCGTTTCATCATTCCTAAACTAACCTTAGGTTTTGGCTTTGGCTACACTTACTCGAAAATTACTAGCGAAAATGAAGGGAAAGATTCCTTAATAACAATTAAACAACCCACCTTTACATTTATCCCTCAAGCACGATACTATTTTCCAATTTGGAAAGAAAAATTCTATTTGGTTGCCGGTTTAAACCTTTCCTATGGAATTCAAAATGTAAAATATGATTTGTCTGTCAATGGTTCAGGTGAAAATCTGTACAAGGGAAATAGATTTATTATGGATTTAAATATTCGTCCTTCATTAGTTTATTTTATCCATAAAAACTTTGGATTAGAAGCTACCTTTGGGTACTTTGGGTACTCGAGAACCATACGAAGCGATAGTAAAAATGAATTGCAAGGCTCCAAATACAATTATGAATTGAAGTTTGATTTTGATCCTTCTACAATTTCATTAGGCCTTAATTATTACTTTGTAGGAAAAAAGAAATTAGGAAAGGACACCAACCAATAGTTATTTTCCAACCCTAAATCAAAATTGACTTAGAACAATAGTCCCGGTAAAATTTCATTCTTGGTGACTTGCCTTTTTCCAATTCTATTGTATTTTAATTCTTGAATCCAGCCCTTGTAACCAACTATTCTGAATAGCACGAAGCTTTCATGTTCGGGTTTGAACCAGAAATAATCTGACATGTTGTCAGACAACGTATTGTTTGAATGAGATTTGTAAGGGGCAAAGTATATATTTTTAAAAATGAAAAGATCGTACGTTTTGCTAGCCTTGGGGCTAGGACTAATTTCCCTGTTTGGACTTTCAGGCTGCCAATACAATAGCATGGTAGAAAAAAGGGAAGCAGTTACAAGCCAATGGGCACAGGTTGAAAATGTGTATCAACGTAGGGCGGATTTAATTCCAAACCTGGTCAATACAGTTAAAGGAGCTGCCAATTTTGAACAAGGAACTTTAGAAAAAGTAATGCAAGCTAGAGCATCTGCCACACAAGTTAAAATTGACGCCAACAATTTAAGCCCTGAATCCATTGCAAAATTCCAATCCGCTCAAGATGGTTTGAGTTCTGCTTTGGGAAAATTAATGATGGTTACTGAAAACTATCCGGATTTGAAATCCAATCAAAATTTTTCAGAATTACAGTCTCAATTAGAGGGCACCGAGAATAGGATTGCCACTGAAAGAATGAAATTCAACGAAAAGGTTCAAGAATACAATAGTTACATCCAAAAGTTCCCTAATAACATGATTTCAGGAATGTTTGGATTTGACAAAAAAGGCTATTTTACGGCTGCTCCAGGTTCAGAAAAGGCCCCAGAGGTTAAATTCTAAGGGTTAGAAAATGTTAGATTACCAGCGAATAGAAAAAGCAATAACCCAGGCGGAAATGAAAACTTCCGGAGAAATAAGGGTTTATGTTGAAGAAAAATGTCAGGGTGAGACCTTAGACAGAGCAGCAGAAGTTTTTGAAAAACTGGAAATGCATAAAACAGCACTTCGAAATGGAGTGCTGTTTTATTTAGCTACCAAGGATAAAAAATTTGCCATTTTGGGCGATGGTGGTATTAACACGAAAGTGGGCAAGGATTTTTGGAATGAAATTAAATCTACCATGCTGGAATTCCTTAAAAATGGCGACCTGAATTCGTCTCTAGAAACAGGAATAAATATGGCAGGAGACGCGCTTTCCAACTATTTTCCTTATGATGCACTTACAGACAAAAATGAATTAAGTAACGAAATTGTAAAAGGATGAAAGGTTTCCTAAGTTTTTTACTATTTTTTATCACCTGGATTAACCTTAGTGCACAAAATTTTCCGGAAAAGGAAAAAAAATTGGTTTATGATTTAGCCGGAGTGCTCGACAACAATCAATTATCAAGCTTAGAAACCAAATTAAGGTATTACAACGATAGCACATCAACCAATATTTCCATTGTAATTATTCCTGGCCTGGAGGGCTACGAAATTGCAGATTACGCAAATCAATTAGCAAGAAAATGGGGCGTAGGACAAAAAGGAAAGAATAATGGTATATTGTTGTTAGCTGCCATCAATGACCGAAAATTTAGAATTGAAGTTGGATACGGATTAGAGCCGGTTATTACAGATGCTATCAGCAAACGGATTATTACTGAAATTATTAAACCAAACTTCAAGGAAGGCAAGTATTATGAAGGATTAGACGAAGCAACTGACAAAATAGTATTGGCTCTGAAAGGGGAATTTAAATCTTCCAAAAAGAAAAAAGGTGATACAAAAACTGCTATTGCCATTACCCTAATTTTTCTTTTTATTCTTCTTGTATTTTTTATTTCTTTCGGAAGAAAGGCTAAACAATTGGCGCTCAAAAACAACATTCCCTTTTGGGCCGCCTGGTCCTTGTTAAACGCTATGTCAAATAACCGAGGCCGATGGAATGACTTTTCGGGTGGTGGCGGAAGCTTTGGAGGGGGAAGTAGCAGTGGCGGCGGTGGAATCGATTTTGACGGTTTCGGAGGTGGTGATTTTGGAGGTGGCGGTGCTAGCGGTGACTGGTAAGATTTACCTGGGTTGACAGAAAAAGTCAATCAGTATTATTCGACTATATTTTTTATTCCCGAAATTGTCATTTGAAACGAAGTGAACAAATGACAAGTGAGGTGGGATGTGGGAAGATTCGGGTTAACCCCGAGCTAGTGTTAGTTAGGTTTTCTTACCAATTAAAATTACTTGAAAACCTTACTAACACTTGTCTCGAAACATAGTTTAAAATTTCTAATGTCAATTTTGGGTTAATACCTATTATGCGGGCCCCCTCCGCCAAACCATCCTTTTGCAAAACCCAAATAACCTGCAATGGCGTTCGGGTCACGCTTTCGGCTGTAGTCCTCGTCTCACTTGGCTAGCGCCGCGTGAGCCTGTGGGCTACTTGCCTCTATCGTCAGTTTGTCTAAAAAGCCCTCCTTTTTGTAACTTACTGATTGTTAATAACTTACCCGATAATAAATTCACAATACATTGATTTTCAGTATATTTATGCATGA
>JAIBAJ010000085.1 GCA_019695265.1 Bacteroidia bacterium
TGCACCGGTTGCACCAGTAGCACCGTTTGTTCCATTTGTACCATTTGATCCGGCAGCACCGGTTGGTCCGGTTGCACCTGTTGCACCAGTAGCACCGTTTGTTCCATTAGTACCATTTGATCCGGCAGCACCGGTTGGTCCGGTTGCACCGGTTGCACCGGTAGCACCGTTTGTTCCATTCGTACCATTCGATCCGGCAGCACCGGTTGGTCCGGTTGGTCCGGTTGGTCCGGTTGCACCAGTAGCACCGTTTGTTCCATTTGTACCATTTGATCCGGCAGCACCGGTTGGTCCGGTTGCTCCAGTGGCTCCATTTGTTCCATTAGTACCATTAGTTCCTGCAGCACCAGTTGGTCCTGTTGCGCCAGTAGCTCCGTTTGTACCGTTTGTTCCGGCAGCACCAGTTGGCCCTGTAGCTCCTGTAGCTCCGTTTGTACCATTAGTTCCTGCAGTGCCAGTTGGCCCTGTAGCTCCTGTAGCTCCGTTTGTACCATTAGTTCCTGCAGCACCGGTTGGTCCTGTTGCGCCAGTAGCTCCGTTTGTACCGTTAGTTCCTGCAGCACCAGTTGGTCCTGTTGCGCCAGTAGCTCCGTTTGTACCGTTAGTTCCTGCAGTACCGGTTGGACCAGTAGCTCCTGTTGCACCTGTTGCACCGTTTGTTCCGGCAGCACCTGTAGCGCCAGTGGCACCTGTTGCTCCGTTAGTTCCGTTTGTTCCTGCGGCACCAGTTGCGCCAGTAGCTCCTGTTGCACCTGTTGATCCATTTGTTCCGGCAGCACCAGTGGCACCGGTGGCACCGTTAGTTCCAGCAGCACCAGTTGCGCCGGTAGCACCTGTAGCTCCATTAGTTCCGTTTGAACCGGCAGCACCTGTTGGGCCGGTAGCACCAGTAACACCAGTAGCACCAGTAGCTCCGTTTGTTCCTGCGGCACCAGTTGCGCCGGTAGCACCTGTTGCTCCGTTTGTTCCGTTAGTTCCTGCAGCACCGGTTGCGCCTGTGGCACCAGTTGGTCCTGTAGCTCCGTTAGTTCCCGTAGCACCGGTAGCACCAGCTGTACCCGCTGCTCCAGTTGCTCCAGTTGCCCCATTTGTTCCGGCAGCGCCAGTTGGACCAGTTGGACCTGTTGCACCATCAATTCCATTGGCACCTGCAGCACCAGTTGCACCTGTTGCTCCTGGATTGCCAGGATTTGCTGAATTTAAAGAAAAAAGGGCAAATGGAACTGAAAGAAGTTCAGTTGTTCCAATCGATTGGAAATTATTTCCTCCACTTGCATCTGCTTCAACCTCTACAAACATATCGGATGTTCCCCAAGGTATGCTAATGTAGCTGCCAATAACTGGAGTTCCTGAACCTATTTTAATATTGAAAAGTCCGACGTTATTAGTATTTGTTAAATGAGTTTCCTGGTAAACAATTGTTCCTGCAGGAGAAACCTGACGCAAACTAATACGTAAATTGACTGCTTGGTTTTGTTGAACAATACCGGCATTATTTCTTAACACACCTTGGTAGCTGATAAAACCGGATTGGGAAAATCCTTGGCTTGTTAAGCAAAACGTAAAAATGAGGATGGATAAGACTCTTTTCATAATCAGGCTATTTAATGGAGTTAATGTCTTTATCATTCAAATACAATTTTGTTGAAGTATTGATGCCCATTTCGTTCAATTTCTATCATATACATTCCGGGCACTATTTGTTCAGGGGTTAAAATCAATTCGTTTTTAGAATAATTAAATTGTTCGAATACTAATTTTCCTGCAACATCATGTATTTTAATAGAGACAGGTCTAAATTCTGCATTTCTTATTTTGACAGACATATAATCATCTGCTGGATTAGGATAGATTTGCACCCAATTGGCTAAATTATCTTCGTCAATTCCATCAGGTGTAGGGTTGTTATTCATATATATCCCAGGGGCTACATCTGAACCAGGGGCATTTAAGGTATCAATCCAAAAGTTTAATTCACCTTCAACGGAATCATTAAAATTTAGGCATGGAGTATAGGTTTGATCCGGAGTTCCAGGCATTGCAGAATTAAAATGTTCTAAACCGGCATAATTTACATAAATTCTGTAACAATCTCCACCAACAATATCAGCAGGTAAGTTGTTGAATTCATAATAACCATTGTTATCGGTTTGAGTGTAATCAATTAACCTAGAGGGTACCGAATCCTTTTCAATAACAACGTCAATTAAAGGTATTGGGTCATTACTTGTTTCAGTCTTTCCGTATGCATTATCCCAACGAATATAACCCCAAACTCGACCCGGTCCTGAATGAGGTTCAACTTCTACAAGTGGAAAATTCAAGGTTGTGGTATCTCCGCAATTGGAAAAAACTGAGTCTGCATTTTGCCACAGGTAAACCGGAATTGTATCAAAATCAAAATATGTACAAACTGCAAGAGGAATGTTTGAAATGTTTCTTGGCCGAGCAAGTAAATAGTAAAAAACATCATCAAGATTTCCTTGAATTCTATATCTTCCATTAGCATCTGTAAAAGCAGAACGAGGGAAGTTTAAGGTATCAATGTTTGGTACTAAATCATAGTTTTCTAAAGCACCTAAAGCGTAGTCAGTTGGGAAAAGGAAAACTTCCACATCACCGGCACCCACTGGTACACCGCCATATGTAATAGTCCCTTCAAACCACCCACCAGTGGTACTAACCTCCAAGTTTTGGTTTGCCGATACCGTACAACCATGGAAATCATTTACAACAACTAAATAAGAAAAGGTATTAATAGGATAGAAAATTGGATTAGGAACGTTTGTTTCTCCAATTATATCTTGAGAGTTGGACCAAGAATAGGTGTAAGGCAGAGTTCCTCCTGTCACAATCATATCAAATTGTGCAATCCCATCTAAACAAGCCGTTAAGGATTCTGGATAGGATGCTGAAATTGCACTTAATACCGGTGGTTCTTGAATTTCAAAGGTGGTATCCGATTGCATTCCGAAAGCATCAATAACAGTCACTTGGTATATTCCTGCACTTAATCCATAAACAGAATCAGTATCAGATTGTCCGCTACTCCATTGAATGGTATAATTAGGAGAACCTCCTAGTATTGTTAAACCTGCAGCCCCAGTTTGAGTGCCATTGCAGTCAACACTATCTGTCGAAACAGAAATTGGGAAAGTACTTAATCCTTGTTGAAAGCCACCATTAATACTCGTAGAACCATTTATAATTTCAGAATAAAGCGGCTGTCCAATACTAAAACTAATTGAATTTCCATTTCCATTTAGAACGCCTCCACCCGGATTAAAATCCTGTTGCAGAATCTGTTGCCCGAATCCTTTCAGAACAAACAACGGAAACAAAAGTAGAAGTAGTAGTAATCTCAAAATGAAAATGTGTTAAACGAACAAAAGTCATAAAACTTTTGCAAATTTCGTCATTAAAACGACAAAAAAATGGGTTTGGGGTATGTAGATGGTCGAAAATTAAGGTAATAAGTTTTCAACAAATGTAAGGCTAGGTGTTAATTGTTTGATATTCAGTAATTTAAATTAAAGACCTATGTAGTTGAATTACTGTCTGTTTCAGATTTCTTTTCACTAGGTAATCAAAGAATTGTTTAAATTAACATTTGGCATATGGAGTAGTCCGTGATGTTTATCTTTTCCCCACGTTGGACAATCACACCTTTTGCTTCTGCATCCTGAACAGAGAAATAGGGCAGATAACATTCCAATAGCCAAAAGATCAATATACTTTCTTTTCATGACTAGTATTTATTTCCTGAAGTTCCAATATTTTCAATTGGATGCCAGGTAGTTTTGGTTTCTTGAAAGTCTTTAATAGTATATGGGGAATTGGTTGTTTCTGAACTCCAATCGGTTATTTGATTAAATAAAACTACTCTTTTTACATTAAGCGTGGCAAGTTCTTCTAATTCTTTAATTTCAGAATAGCTTTTCCGAGCATAACATATCCCTTTTACTTCCAAATGACTACACATGTGTGAAAGTAGTTCTTTCGTTTTTCCTGTTAGAATATTTACTACACCTCCCGGTACATCACTGCTATGAAGAACCTCCGCAAAGGATACGGCACTTAAAGGAAGTTTTTCAGAGGCTAAAACAATGCAGGTGTTTCCTCCTACAATAATGGATGAAATCAGGCTAACTAAACCTAAAAGGGGCGATTCTTCCGGAGCAATAACTGAAATGACACCTGTTGGTTCTAATACAGAAAAATTGAAAAAGGGAGAAGCAACAGGATTGATTGAACTAAAAATTTGCTGGTATTTATCAGCCCAACCTGCATAATATACTAGTTTATCAACAGATTGTTCTACCTCTTTTATTGCTTGAGTTTTAGAAAAGCCTAAGGTCTGTAATTCCTCAATAAATTGAGGTGATCTTGATTCAAGCATTTCTGCAATTCGATAAAGGATTTGACCCCTATTGTATGCCGTTTTACCGGACCAACTTAACCATGCATTAGATGCCGCCGCAACCGAATTCCTAAAATCTTTTCTGCTGCTTAAACAAACATTTGCTATTAGTTTATTTGACGGAGAAAATACTTCATAAAATCTTCCAGACTCAGTTCGAGGAAACTGACCTCCAATATAGATTTTATAGGTTTTCAAAATATTTAATCTTGGCATTCCAACAAAGTTACTATAAAAGATTATCAATTATTTTTTCCAAACTTATATTATCTGCTTCGGCACGGTAGTTTCTTACAATCCTGTGCCTTAATATGGAAGTTGCAACTGCTTTAACATCCTCTATGTCTGGTGAGTATTTACCTCTTATTGCTGCATGGCATTTTGCTCCAATTACTAAAAATTGGCTTGCTCTTGGACCTGCCCCCCAACTTAGGTACTTATTGACCATTTCAGTAGAATGTTCAGTGTTAGGGCGGGTTTTTGTGCTAAGTTTTACAGCATATTCTACCACATTATCTGCCACCGGAATTCTTCTTATTAAATCTTGAAAATAAACAATCTCCTCACTTGTAAGAATTTTGGAGAGTTCTATTCGGTGGTTTGCCGTAGTTTGTTTAACAATGTTAATCTCTTCGTTTAAAGTTGGGTAATCTAACCAAATATTAAACATAAATCGATCCAATTGGGCTTCCGGAAGCGGATATGTACCTTCTTGTTCAATAGGATTTTGAGTGGCTAAAACAAAAAAGGGTTTGTCTAAATCATATCTTTTTCCTGAAACAGTTACAGCCTGTTCTTGCATTGCTTCTAACAATGCACTTTGCGTCTTAGGAGGTGTTCTGTTTATTTCATCAGCCAAAATAATATTTGCAAAGAGTGGACCTTTGATAAATTTAAAATGCCTGGTTTCATCCAAAATTTCCGTTCCTGTAATATCACTTGGCATTAAGTCTGGTGTAAATTGAATTCTATTGTAGCTTAATCCCAAGGAATTGGCAATGGTATTTATTAAAAGTGTTTTTGCCAATCCAGGTACTCCAACAAGTAAACAATGTCCTTTGCTGAATATACTAATTAAAACCATTTCCACTACTTGGTCCTGACCAACAATGACTTTTGAAATTTCGTTTCTTAAATTTTTGTATTTGTTACCAAAAGCGTCAATTGCTTCTGCATCATTTTTGAAGTTAACCATTTCTTTAGGAGCTATACGAAATTAATTAGTTTCTTTAATCCAATTGTTATCGAATACACAGTTTTTGTAGTCAGGATCAATCTTTACATATAAATCCTGGGAGTGCTTTTTTATCCATTCTCGTATAAGTTTTTGTTTTTTCTCAGACAAAGCAGCTTCTTGTAACCTTTGGTAATCATCTCGCATATTTGCAACATGCGGTGCTGTTCTAGATTTCAAATAGTATATTTTATAGGAATTCCTTCCTCTTTCATCCTTTGATGCAATTGGTTTGGTGAATTGACCTGGCTCTAATTCATTAATGGCTGATAATAGCAGTGGATCAATCGTATTTAATTGATCTTCTTCAAATTTAGAGTTTCCTGAACTCGGATTCTGCAATAGACCGCCATTGTTTTTGGTATTCTCATCGTCCGAAAATTTTTCTGCAGCTTTCTCAAAAGTATATTTGCCTGCTTTTAAATCAGCATAAACGGAGTCTAATTTATTTTTGGATTTACTTACAGTCTCTTGTGACATTTGAGGTGTAATTAAGATATGTCTTACGTTAACCATTTCTCCTCTTCGTTCAATTAGCTGCATAAAATGGAATCCATATTCCGTTTCAAAAACTTCTGAAATGCCATTCCCTTTTAATCTGAAAGCCCAACTATCAAATTCAGGTACCATTTGACCTCGTTCAAAAAAGCCAAGTTCACCGCTATTCGCTGCAGTTCCTGGATCTTGGGAATAAAGTACAGCTAATGATCCAAAATTTTCTCCATTAAGAACTCTCTGCCTTAAATCCTCTGCCTTATCTTTTGCAATTTTTTTCTCCTCTGAATTAAATTTAGGCATTGCAACTATTTGTCCAACTTCAACTTCTGAATTGATGTATGGCAAACTGTCTTTTGGGATTTCATTGAAAAACTGTCTAACCTCCGCAGGTGAAACTTTTGCATCTCCGGTGATTTTTTGCTGCATTTGCTGCGATAATAATTGATCTTTTATTAGTTCCTTGAAATCCGCTTTAATTTCAACTAGAGATTTTCCATAAAATTCTTCCAGTTTTTCTTGAGAACCAATTTGTTGGATAAAAAAACGTATCCTTCTTGTCATCTCATCATCAATTTGATCATCACTTACTACTAAGCTATCATGTTCTGCTTGATTTAAAAGTAAGCGTTGGAATAATTGATCTTCCAACAAAGTACAACGAGTGTTTTGATCTGTAGGCATTCCTTGTTGAACCACCTGTTGGTATTGTGATTCTACTTCGCTTAAAAGAATGATATGTCCACCCACTATCGCAACAATTTTATCTGCAATCATTGGTGAAGGTTGCGCGTATAAGCTTAGAGGCTTTAGACAAACCATCATAATGGTGAGTAAAAATAAAATTGGTGTATTTTTTAGGATTATTTTCATTGTCGAGCCAAAAGTACTTTTAAAGCGTGAATTCACCAGCATTTCAATTGTCATAAAAAAAAATAAAAAGCTTCCTGAAAGTGTAATTTGAATTTTCAGATTCTAATATATTTCGAATTTTCCTTTTTCTGACCCTTGTTTGAATTGGTTTTCTTCCATTTCTTTTATAATGTTCAGTTTTCTTTTATTTATTAGAATATTTTGGATGTTTTCCTTTTCTACACTAATAGGGGAAATATCATCTCTTGTTTTGAATCCTTTAATATTAACCAAGTATAAACCGCTATTGTCTTGAATTTCAACAAATCTATTGTTTTCTAAGAAATCTTCTTGGTCGTAAGTTTTAATTGGTATTTCCTTCAATAAGTCATCAAAGATTAACCATGAATTATCGTCGAGGTAATAATTAATGGCCCCGGAGATACACCAGTCCTCTAAATTTTTTCGATCCTTGGGGTCGGAAGATTTTATCCATTTTCTAACTTTATCAAGATCTTTTGTTTTTTGATCTACCTTAACATAAACTACCTTGATGATATTGTTCTTTAATTCAAAATTGGATTTATTTTTGGCATAATAATCCTCAATTTCTTTGTTGGATATCGTGGTATCAAGTTTGGTAGCCAATAATTCTTTTTGATACTGATAAAGAATGAGTGAATTTTTATAACTCTCAACCTGTTCATCCAAATCTTCCGGCATTTCTTTAATATTATCGAGGGCTTCCTGTATAGCAAGTTTCTCTTTTATCCATTGGTTGATATAGGTTTGAATTACTTCTAAACTATCCTTGCCAGTATATCCGTCAGGAACCACTTGTTTAACATCTGTTTCGTATAAATAATCACTTCCTACTCGGGCAATTTTTTTCCCTTTTCCTTTATTAAAGAAGTTGCAAGATGAAAGAAAAATAGTTCCCGTGAAAAATAGCAGGGGTAAAAACGAAAATGCCTTACCCCAATAGGATAAAGCATTTTCACTTTTATTCTTTGATTTTTCTATAAGAATCACTTAATCGAAAATAACACGTCTTTATTAACTTGGAATGGATATTTTTTTCTTAATGAATCTATCCACTCTTTTTCTAGATATACTTGGTAGTCAGCAGTTACTAATCCCTTAGCTTCATTTAATGTTTTTGGAGTTGGAGCTACTTTCCCTTTAACATTTACAACAACAATTTGACCGTTAAAGGCAATGTCCGGTGAAATTCCAGGTTCCCATTTAACAGATTCCAAAACATCCATTTCTCCTTTTATGAATTTTCCGGTTTCTACTTTTAAATTTAGCTGGCTGTCTTTGTTTAATTCAGCTTTTATTTCTTCATCACTTGGTTTGCCTGATTTATTTTGTTTCATCAATTGTTCGCGTACCTTCTTTGCAACTTCAGCATCTTTGCAAGTGTAAATGGTGGCATCCAAACGCTCTTCCCACATGTAATTGCTCTTATTGTTTTCATAATAAGCTTTTAACCCAATAGAATCTTTAACAGCCTTGGACCAAACTTTTTTATCAGTTAAATCAAACAATAAAATTCCGTCTCTGTACTCTTTCATCAAATTACGGAAATCTGCGTATTTACCTTCTAGTTTGGTGTCTTCAAAGGCAATACAACTTTCGTCTACAAATTGTTTATATAAACTGCCGATGTAAACACCCATATCTATGGCCGAGCGTTTTGCCTGATGTTTTGAAATAAAAGTTGCAAAATCAGTTTGTGTATATTGTTTATCACCGATTTTAAATAAAAATGATTTGAGATTTTTGGCGCTTTCTATTTTCCAAAGTCCTTTAAATACATTGGTGTCAACCACCGAAACAAATTCATCCCTTTTTTTCAAATCTTCACTAAATCCATATTCCTTTTTAACACGGGCTATGATGCTTTCTTTGCTAAGTTGAGAACGGGAATCTTTAGAAACTTTTTGTTTTAGGTCATTTTTTTGTTCTTCAAAACTAGGAATTCCTTTTCTATCCAAACGTTTAACAATGTGCCAACCATAGGAAGTTTTGAATGGAGTAGAGTAATCGCCATTGTTTTTTAAAGCAAATGCAGCTTTTTCAAATTCCGGAACCATTCTTCCTGTTCCAAACCAAGGTAATTCTCCACCTTTTGTTGCACTTTGTTTATCATCACTAAATTGTTTTGCCAAATCTTTGAAATCGCCTCCTGCAACTAATTTTTGATATATCTCATTAATTTTTGTTCTAAAGGCTGCTGTATCCTCCGGTTTAGCATCTTTTGCCACCTTAACCATAATGTGGGCAGCTAATACTTGACCTTGTGCATCACGTTTATCAAAAATCTTTAGAATGTGGTAGCCGTATTTGGTTCTTACTGGTTGTGATACCTGCCCAACCGGTGTATTGTAGGCCGCATTTTCGAAAGGGTAAACCATTTGCATGGAAGTGAAATAACCCAAATCTCCTCCATTATCCTTTGCAGATGGGTCTTCACTATACTTCTTAGCCAAGTCTTCAAATTTCTCACCGGCCAATACTTTTTTACGAATTTCCAAGGCTTTATTAAATGCGGCTAAGGTGTCTTTAGGTAGCGCATTCTGTTCACATTTAATTAAAATATGGGAGGCTTTTACATCCGTTTTTTGACGATCATAAGCTTCCTTTAAAAGTTTATCAGATACTTCTTTGTCTACTAAGTAAGGCTGTGAAAGTTGCTTGCGATAACCCGCTAACTCATCTTTGAACGCTTTGCCGGTATCTAATTTTGCTTCTTCAGCTTCTTTAACTTTCATACGGAAATTAATGTACAATTCCATGTACTCTTCCAATGCTTTTTGAAGGTCGCCTGAAGTTTCCTTGTTATTTTTCCTGTATACCGTTTCAAATTCAGAACGGGTAACCTTGCTATCCCCAACTGTAAGTACAACCGGATCTGAACCTGATTGGGAAAATGCTGAAATCGTTGATAAACAAATTGTTAAGATGAATATGGGTGAAATTTTCTTCATGTTCATTAGTTGATAACTTTTCTTGCGGGGTGCAAATGTATAAGTATTTGCTAAAGACGACTTTAAAAATAGTTAATACACTGAAAAAGTTGGCAATTTTGTTTCAAACCTGGATCGAAAATGCAAAACACAAAGCAAGTTAGTGACCCCTAATCTCCTGTAGATGTTCTTGTAAGTTTTACCTTCGCTTCGTGGAAATTTTAAAGTTTATTACCGCAGGTAGTGTTGATGATGGTAAAAGTACGCTTATTGGAAGGCTTCTTTACGAAACCGGAAATATACCCAAGGATGAGTTCAATTTTATTTCTTCCAAGTATTTAACTGCCAATGGACAACCTGATTTTTCAAGATTTACCGATGGTTTAGCCGATGAGAGAGCTAAAGGTATTACCATCGATGTTGCTTATCGCTATTTCTTTACCACGAATAGAAAGTACGTAATTGCTGATTCTCCGGGACATAAAGAGTTTACCAGAAATATGTTCACGGCTGCATCCAATGCTGATCTTGCAATTATCCTGGTAGACGGACTTTGTGGTGTTACCGAACAAACAAAGAGACATAGTTATATTGTTGATTTTCTTGGTATTAAGCAACTAATATATGCTGTTAATAAAATGGATTTATTGGACTATCAAGAAGCGGAATTTATTTCGATTCAATCCGATTTATTGGCGCTTTCCAATGAGTTAAATAGTAGTCCGGTTGTAATCCCTATTTCTGCATTGAACGGCGAGAACTTAGTTGTTAAAAGTAATAAAATGAATTGGTATGCTGGACCAACTCTATTAACTTGTCTGGAGAATTCTAATCCAAAAACCTCCACAGGTAATGCGGCTGCAATGTGGGTGCAACATGCAAGTAAGGTTGATAACAAGTGGATTGCCATGGGTAAAGTGCTTCAAGGCAGTTTTTCTTTGGGAAATATAGTGAAGTTGCCGGGGGATGTTCCGGTTAATATTCTATCTGCCTGGAAAGCCGGTAGTTATTGTGAAAATCTTTTAGCTCAAGAAGCAGCCTCGTTGAAACTTGAATCGGAAGTTAGTATTGAAAGGGGGGATTTGTTGGTGAACGGCAACTTGGATATTTGTTGGGAGGATAGAATTAAGGTTAGATGCTGTTATTTTTCAGAGAATCCGGCCAGAATTCATTCTGTTTTTTGGATTAAAGTAGCTGGAATGGTGGTGAAAGGGGAAATAGATTCTATTTTCCAAAGGTATGCTATTGATACCGGTGTTTTGGAGGAAAATGTGGAATCCATTGAATTAAATGATTTTGTTTGGCTCGAACTGCAATTGGATAGTCCTATACTTTATTCTCTAGGTTCGATTCCTGAATTAAGCAGGGGAATCCTCATCGATCCGAGCTCTAATTTTACCGCAGCAGCTTTTCTAGTTTAATGGTGCTGTTTGAAAAATTGTTAAGATTTCCCCGCCAGAGAAAGAACCTCTTTGACATGACCTACCTTTGTCCTTTCAATACCTTGGTTCTAACAAAGCATATTGGATAACTTGAGAATCTTGGTTTGTTGTTTTGGCAATTTACTAGTATATTGCACGTTTGAAACTAATTAATGCATTACTCCATTTTAAAATGGTAAAAAAGATAGTTATGTTGGCTTTGGGCGGGATATTAGCCCTTCATCAATTGGCCACAGCACAGGTTCAGTCCCTCGTTCGATTTGTTGAAGATGATCCGATTATTTCGGTTCTAGATAGCCTTTCTACTTTGAAGTTTTTTAGGAATTCAACTTTTACAACTGATCGAAATATATTAAATATCTACAAATTTCCTGTAGATTCGGTTCCTAAGTATGATGACTTTATTTATCAATACCGAATTTCTAAACTGAATGCCAAATCTCCTTTTCATTTGGTTTATAATAGCGCAGTTAAGCAGTATATCGACGCGTATTCGATAAGGAAAAGGGATTTAGTGCCACGATTGCTTGGTCTATCTCAACAGTACTTTCCCTTGTTTGAAGAACAATTGGATAAGTATAACTTGCCTTTGGAATTGAAATACCTTGCCATTGTGGAGTCTGCTTTAAATCCTATTGCAACTTCAAAATCAGGAGCGAGAGGTCTTTGGCAATTTATGTATCAAACAGGGAAAATTTATAACCTCGACGTTACTTCTTATGTAGATCAACGTTGCGACCCTTATTTGGCAACTATTGCAGCTTGTGAGTACTTTAAGTATTTATACGATATGTTTGGAAATTGGGAATTGGTTTTGGCAGCCTATAACGGTGGACCAGGTACAGTTAACAAAGCTATTCGCAGAGCGGGAGGTAAAATGAACTATTGGGAAATTCGTCCTTACCTTCCAGTAGAAACTCAAGGGTATGTGCCTGCCTTCTTTGCAGTGAATTACATTATGAATTATGCCTCCGAGCATAATTTATTCCCGATTTCTCCGCGTGTTTTTCATTACGAAGTGGATACTGTTGTAGTACGTGACCGTGTTACCTTTGAAGCATTGAGTAATGCTTTGGATATTCCAATGGAGGATATTCAATACCTCAATCCAATGTACAGACGTCTGGTAATTCCTCCTCCTCAAAGTAATTCAGAGCCTTTTACCTTGGTACTTCCAATTTCTAAAATTGGCAAATTTCTTAGTAATGAGGCTTCCGTTTATGAGTATTCTAAGGAAATTGAAAACGTAGCTTTCGCTAGCAATAAGGAGTTTGAAAGTGTAGAAGTACAAAAGAAACATAAAGTGAAAAAAGGGGAAACAATGACCCGTATTGCCGCCCGATATAAATGTACTGTCTACGATATTAAAACCTGGAATAACCTAAAGAAAAACAGCGTTCATACCGGGCAGGTACTTACCATCTATGTTAATAAGAAAGTGGAAGTGGCAAAACCGGAATCCAAACCTACTACTACCGATGCACCGGGGCAAGTGGCTGAAAATACTGAATCCAAATCAATTCCGGCAAATGCCATAGAAGAAACTGTTGAAACAAAACTGGAAAATCCTTCTAAACCCGTTTCAAGCACTCCAAAATCAAAATTTGTAACAGTTAAAAAAGGTGATACTCTTTTTAGAATTGCAACAGAGAATAACCTAAGCCTCGACGAACTTTTGAAATTAAATGATTTGCACCGAAATTCAACCTTGAAAATTGGTCAAAGATTAAGGGTTGGATAAAAGTTTATTCCATAACTTTTATTACCTTGGCTGGACAACTTTCCACAACCCGCAAACTCAATTCCCTGGTAAATTCCGGAATTTCCAATATGTGGGTAGTTTTCTTTAAAACGGAATGAAGCAAGGTCGCTTTACCATCCTTTTTGGATAATCGCCAATATTCAGGTTGCATTTCAAAACATATATTACAACCAATACATTTCGAACGGTAATGAACTAATTTAGGCATGCTCTGCTACAACTTTATACAATTTGTCATTCTTCCGGATTCCCTTATTATACTTAAAAGTGATTTTGTCACCCTTGACGGCATTTTCTGCCTCTTGGCCGTTCACAAAAAGAGAAACTAATTGGATTTTATCATAACCGGTATCTCTGCCTATTACCATAATGGTGTCACCTTTTTTTATTTGTCCGGTTTCTATTTCAAATTCAGCAACCTCTAATTTGGGGTAATATTTGGTCCCTCTCGCAATGTAAACTTTCTTCTCAGTAGCTTTAGAACCCGGATGTTTTTCTGTCCATTCACCCAGTTTTTTTCCCATGAAATACCCTTCCCAAAATCCTCGGTTATATACTGAAGCTAATTTCTCCTTCCAAACTTCTACCTTTTCTTTGGTGTAACTACCTTCCATCACTGAATCAATAGCCTCTTTATAACACTCTGTAGTTGTATATACATAATCGGCCGACTTTCCTCTTCCTTCAATCTTAAAAACGGCAACCCCGGCTTGTATTAACTGATCAACAAAATCTATGGCACAAAGGTCTTTTGGCGACATGATATATTCATTGTCAATTTCTAGTACGTTTCCGGTTTCCTTATCTATTACTTCATAGGGCCTACGGCAATTTTGAACACAAGCTCCACGGTTTGCAGATGCATTTTTTTCATGCAAACTCAAATAGCATTTTCCTGAAACAGCCATGCACAAAGCTCCATGTACAAATACTTCAATTTTTATCAATTCTCCGCTAGGTCCTGTAATTTTCCTTCGTTTTATTTCCTGGGTTATTTTGGCAACCTGGGTTAATGTAAGTTCTCTAGCCAAAACCACTACATCTGCAAACTGTGCAAAAAAACTAACCGCTTCTATGTTTGAAACATTGGCCTGGGTAGAAATATGCAAGGGCATTCCATATCGTTTGCACATTTCAAATACTGCAAAATCAGAGGCAATTATGGCATCTATACCTGTTTCCTTGCAGGTTTTTACAATTTCCTGGGCTAGTACTATATCATGATCATAAACGATGGTATTCAGGGTTAAATAGGATCTTACCCCATTTTTTTTGCACAAACCTGCTACTTCAGCCATATCATCTAAAGTGATGGTGGGCACTGATTTGGTTCGCATATTTAATTGTTCTACTCCAAAATAAATTGCATCAGCTCCTGCCTGAATGGCTGCGTGTAAGGCTTCAAATGAACCTACCGGAGCTAATAATTGGGGTCTTGTATCCATACTAGTGGGTAAATAGAAGAGTTTGCAAAGATACGCATTCCGAACAAGATGTTATTTCCTTCCCCGAAAGTACCATTCTTACTAACCTTGGAAAGGTGGCCAGTTCCTATTTTATCCTTGCTATGCCTGGATTTTGAAGTCCTTCATGTTTTCATTGGAAATTGTTTTCCTTCTTCCGTAGAATGGTACATTTCAAATCAGTTGTTTTTGGGTAATGAAGATGTTCGCAATTTGGGAATGGGGCTTTGAAAAGTCTACCTGATTCATGGTATTATGCTAAGGTAGTAATGGGATTTTTGTTGTTGAAGTTCACTAAAATCAAGGAGTTCAAGAGTGAGCTGATTTTTTACATCTTTTGCCTGACCGCCGTCATACCTATCCCTTTTTGCCCCTTTTACATTTGATGAAAATTAATTGATAATATGGAATTAACAGCACAAAAAGACGACCTGATGGCGCCCGAAGTGATTGCCGATCCGCATTCTTACTACCGTCGTTTACGCGAAAACGATCGTGTTCATTGGAATGAACGTTGGAAAGGTTGGGTTCTCACCGGCTATAAGGAAGTAGTAGATGTATTGCGAGACGCTGAACATTTCTCATCCGACCGGATGGGGTATTTGGCCAATGAACTTTCTCAGGAAGAAAGGGAATCCATTGCACCCATTTTTAATGTTTTGAAATACTGGATGGTAATCCGTGATCCACCTGATCATACGGTTTTGCGTATGCTACTCAATAAATTATTTACCCCGGTTGCCATCGAACGCTACCGTCCTATGGTGCGTAAAATTGTTCAACGTGCACTGGATAAGGTAGTAGCCAAAGGAAAAATGGAAGTGGTGAAGGATTTTGCCTACGATATTCCAATGTCGGTAATTCTGGAGCTAATTGGTGCACCTGACCTTGATCGGGAAAAAATTAAGGAATGGAGCGAAGCCATAGGGGTGTTCTTCTTTATTAAAGCCGATGAACCTCGTCGCCGCGAAATAGCTTGTGAAGGAATTAATGAATTAGTTAATTACATTGAACCTTTGATTGCTCACCGCCGCGATCACCCCGGAATAGATATGATTTCCTTGCTGATTTCTGCCGAAGAAGCCGGTCAAATCACCTACAACGATGTTTTGGCAACCTGTGTTTTGTTGATTTTTGGTGGACATGA
>JAIBAJ010000086.1 GCA_019695265.1 Bacteroidia bacterium
TTAGGATTGGAACGTTGAATAAATTTCATGCATAAATATACTGAAAATCAATGTGTTGTTAATTTTTTATCGAATAAATTATTAACAATCAGTAACTTACAAAAGATAGGGCTTATTAGACAAACTGTCGTTGCCCGAGGTGCAACCTATAATTGTTTTTTCCAACCCCAAATATTCTCTGTATCTATTTGCCTTCCGCATGGGGGGGATTTGCAAACAACCTCAAAACTGCAATTGATTTGTAACCTTACAGGAAATTAGGGCTTTGGAAAATGTTATAAATGTTAAAGATGCAAGGATTTCATGTTAGTTTAAGAAAATCCTTACACCTAACTATGGTAAATGATAATTTAAATCTTAGGAAATTAGAGGATTGAGTGTTTTTCAAAAGGCCCAATTTAAAGACTAAGAAATTATATCACCCGGTTTTGCAAGATTATTTGAATTAGTGAAATGCAAAATCTTGTTTTCGTCTTCAGCCATTAAAATCATACCCTTGCTTTCAATTCCTTTTATTTTTCTTGGAGAAAGGTTAACAACCACTATAACTTGTTGTCCGATAATTTCAGTTGGATTATGAAAGTTTGCAATTCCTGAGACTATTGTTCTTTTCTCAAATCCTAAATCCACCGTTAACTTTAAAAGTTTTTCTGTATTTGGAACTTTTTCTGCCGCCAGGATCGAACCAATTCTTAAATCAAGTTTTGTGAAATCTTCATAAGATATTTCTGGTTTTTGATTTTCGATTGTTATGGTGGGAGTGATTTTTAACTTTTCAAGTTTTGCTAATTGTTCCTGGATGGCCTCGTCTGAAATAGGTTGAAAAAGGATCTTTGATGGTTTTAAACTATGTCCAACTGGTAAAGGTGTATATAAAAAGTCTCCATTGTAGATTTTATTAGAAGGGCCATTTAACAAATCATTGATTTTTTTCTGGCTATTAGGAAGGAATGGTTCCATTAAAGATCCAAGCCAAAATGTAAATTGAAGGGATACATTTAAAACAGTTGAAGTCCTTTCAGGGTCGGAATTAATTGTTTTCCAAGGTTCATTTTCAGTCAGGTATTTATTTCCAAGTCTGCAAACATCCATCAAAATGTTTTGGGCATCTCTAAATTTGTAGGACTCAATTAAAAGTTCAATTTCTTTGTAATATGCGTTTAATTGATTTAATAAATTAAAATCAGCCTCATTCCAATTACCTGAATTTGGTACTTTCCCATTGTAGTATTTATGAGTAAGTACCATAACCCTATTAACAAAATTGCCTAGAATGGATACAAGTTCGTTATTAATTCTTGCCTGGTAATCTTTCCAAGTAAATTCACTATCTTTTGTTTCTGGGGCGATTGATGTAAGAACGTACCTCAGTTCATCCTCTTTTTGAGGGAAATCTTCCAGATATTCATGAAGCCATACTGCCCAATTTCTTGAAGTTGAAATTTTGTCTCCTTCTAAATTTAAAAATTCATTCGCCGGGATATTTTCGGGAAGAATATAAGATCCTTCTGCCAAAAGGGTAATAGGGAAAATTATGCAATGAAAAACTATATTATCTTTTCCAATGAAATGAATTAGTTTTGAGTTGTTTTCCGGATTGTCTTGTTTTTTCCAAAACCTTTCCCATTCATTTCCTGTAGAATTTGGAAGATTATTGAAGTAGTCTTTGGTAGCAGAGATATATCCAATAGGTGCATCAAACCAAACGTACAATACTTTCCCTTCGCTATTATCAATTGGGACTTTAACCCCCCAATCCAAGTCGCGAGTCATAGCTCTTGGCTGTAATCCTTGGTTCAACCAACTTTTGCATTGTCCAATTACATTTGCCTTCCAATCGTTTTGGTGCTTTGTAACTATAAAATCCCACATTTCCTTTTCATACTTATCTAAAGGTAGGAACCAATTTTTGGTTTCTTTAAGGATGGGAGGACTACCGCTTAATTTAGATTTTGGATTAATCAGGTCGATAGGAGATAAGGATGTTCCACATTTTTCGCATTGATCTCCATATGCTTTTTCGTTGCCACATTTAGGGCAAGTTCCTTCAATATATCGGTCGGCAAGAAATTGATTTACCTCCTGGTCGAAATATTGTTCAGTAACCTGTTCAATAAATCCGCCCTTTTCATAGATGGTCTTAAAGATCTCTTGGGCTGTTTTATGGTGAAGGGGTTTGGATGTTCTCGAATAGATATCGAATGAAATTCCAAATTCCCGGAATGCTCTCTCCATCAAAGTATGGTATTTGTCAACCACCAATTGAGGGCTAATACCTTCATTTTTTGCTTTAATGGTTATAGGTACACCGTGTTCATCACTCCCACAAATAAATAAAATTTCATCACCTTTTAGTCTTCTATATCTGGCATAAATATCAGCCGGCAAGTAAGCTCCTGCAATATGTCCAATATGTAGAGGCCCATTTGCATAAGGCAACGCGGCAGTAATTGTATAAAGGTTCTTTTTCAAGTCAAGAATTTAAAGTGCGAAGCTAAAACGAAATTTATAATTATGAATTCCTGAAAGGGAAGTAAAAGTTGCAGTAATTTAGTTGGAACCCGATTGGATTGTTTTTTGAAGTATTTTAAGTTCCCGAACCTTTTCAACTATTCCAAGTTTTTCGTATGACAAAATGAGATTGTTGAGTAACCTAATCATAATGTCCAAATTACTACAAGGTTCATAGAACTGTTTCTCCGGAGTTCTGTTTATTTGTTTAAGAAAGGTATCAATATCATTCTGCCCAAAAATGGAACCCTTACTAAATGGATTTATATAAAAGTAAATCCTATTAGAATTGATGAGGCTAGTAGGAATTTCATGTTTTAGATCCTGATAACACACAATAAAATGTTCAGGTAGATTTACTCCAAAAATTGGAATATCCAAACTTTGGGCAATAATGCAATAAATAATAGAAAGAGAGAGAGGGTTTCCCTTTTTGGTCTCTAATACATTATTAATATAGGAGTTTGTTGGAGAATGATAATTTGTAGTATTTCCTCCAAATCCGTGGATTTCAAATAAAATATGGTTGAGTACTTTAATTTTTTCAAGCACCGTTAACCTAGGATTTAATTCAAGCCAAGTATCTTGCCTTATAAGGTCAAGATGGGTCTTTATTTTGTCCTCATTTAAGTCAGGGTATTGATATTTAGCTATTAGAATAGCCCCTTGGAGTAAATCCTGGGTTCCGATTGTAGACCAAATGGAAAGAGCTTTAACTATGTTGTCAAATTGAATCTGGTGAATTAAAGTCTCGATTTTTTTTTGTACAAAGGCATCAAATGTTGATTCCCAATGAAGTTCTAGTTTGGGAATAACCTCTATACCTAATGAAAGAATTTTCTCGGAAATTTGGGAGGAAATTTTTTCATCTGGATCTTCCAATAAACTAAGTAGTGCCTTTATTTCTGTTTCATTCACGGTTACGAATTTAACTGTTCGGTTATTTTGACATACGACTTTTTTCTCTAGTGATTAATAGTCTATTGTTGAAAACCAATTTGTCGTTTTCCTTTTCTTTAATTGGGTTGGCTGAAAACACTATAACCATTTGTAGTACATCATTTAAATAATCTATTGCAAAATTGGTTTAATGGATTTTTCTTTAGAATTCATGAATTGCATATTCCTTGTAAATGGGAATTAGTATGTGGCCTTTGTAAGATATTGCATTGACAGTAGTCCTAGCACCTTCAACCTATTTGCCATTTTATGCAGATCTTAATTGCCGGCATTTTACAAAGCCGCAGTAGTTTGGTAGAGGTTTGAAGATGTTCTACGTTGCCTGGATTTGATAGAAACAGTGAAAGGTGGGGTTAGTAATTACCTTAATAGGTTGCGTATCGGGCAACGATAGAGGCAAGTAGCCCACAGGACCCCTATGGCGATAGCCTAGGGGGACGAGGACTACAGCCGATAGCGTGACCCGAACGCCCATGCAGGTAGTTTTGGGTTTAGCAAAATGATAATTGGGCGGAGGGGGCCCGCATCCTATGAATTATAAGTATTGTTCTATCGTGAGTTGCTTTGTTTTAAGAGATTGGCAAGTAGGACGTCCTTTTTCATTAAGAGTTTTGAGGATGGAGAAACAGTCCAGGAGAGTATAGAAAAAGGATCTCGTTTTGGTTAAGGTTTTTGGGGATTTATTCTTACAAGAGAGTACTATTAAAATTTTTGTCCAAACCAACCCGACTTTTAAAATCTATATAGATTTGTAACGAGTAAATCCTGGTGACGCTGAAAGGAGAATGTTTTGAAATTCATTTTCAAATAAACAGGTGTAAAAGGATAAATGTTTAAATCTTCGGTACATATTTAAAAAGAGAAAAAATGGAGCGGAAATTACAGGTTGTTGTAACAGGGGCATCTTCAGGTATTGGATATTGGACTGCATATCGGTTTGCTGTTGACCATGGGGCGGATGTAATTGCGATGGGTAGAAGAGCTAATCAATTAGAGAGTTTAAGAAAGAAGGTATTGGAGGTTGGAGTTAAGGGTAAAATTCATCCTATTCAGATTGATTTGGAGGAGGCAGAAAATGACTCTATATATAATAATGTATATAATCATTTTAAATCGGTAGATATTTTGATTAATAATGCCGGGGTTTTAATAAAGAAACCTTTACTGGAGATTACCAGGTTGGACTTAGAAAGGACCTATCGGGTTAATACATTTTCCCAAGTAAGTATTGTTCAGGCATTATTTCCATTAATTCGAGAAGGAGGGACAAAGCATATTATCAATATAAGCAGTATAGGAGGAATTCTGGGTACTCAGAAGTTTTCAGGGCTTTCTGCTTATAGTTCCAGTAAGGGAGCGGTAGGTATTTTAACGGAGTGTATGGCTGAGGAATTGAAGGAATTTGATATCAAAGTAAATGGATTAGCCTTTGGAGCGGTGCAGACTGAGATGTTATCATCGGCATTTCCAGGGTACATTGCACCAATAAGTGATGTTGATATTTCCAGGTTTGTGGTAGATTTTGCTATAAATGGGCATCAATATTTCAATGGAAAGGTGCTTCCAGTTTCATCGAGTAATCCATAAATAGGCAAAAACGGATGTTGATAGTAAAAAAACGTCAAATTTAAGTAGTTTATTTTCAATCAGTTAATTCTAATTTCCGGTATTTTTAAAAATAATTCAAGAATTTATTTGGTGGTATTGAAATGTTGTATACATTTGCACCCCTCAAAATTCATAAACGTTCTTTGAATCTGAGGCACCGGAATAAAAGTGAAAAAATATTTTCAAATTTATTTGGTGGTTTAAAAAAGAGTATTACTTTTGCACCCCCGATTAATTAAAGTTCATTGACGGGGAAACATGTAAGAAAAAAAATTAAAAAAATTTTTCAAAATATGTTTGTTGATTAAAAAAGTTTACTACTTTTGCACCCCCGTTCAACGGAACGGAGGTTAAAAAAAAGAAAGAAAAGTTCTTTGAAAATATTGGAGAAAAAACAAGCTTTAAAGCAAGCATCCATTCGTAAATCGAATGAGAATAAATCTTGACAAATTCATACTTCTATTAAATTAGGAGTCACAATCAAACTACAATGGAGAGTTTGATCCTGGCTCAGGATGAACGCTAGCGGCAGGCCTAATACATGCAAGTCGAGGGGCAGCGGGGGTAGCAATACTTGCCGGCGACCGGCGCACGGGTGCGTAACGCGTATGCAATGTACTCTCTACTGGCGAATAGCCCTTCGAAAGAAGGATTAATACGCCATAATATTCGGATGTGGCATCACATTCCAATTAAAGTTCCGGCGGTAGAGAATCAGCATGCGTGACATTAGCTAGTTGGTGAGGTAACGGCTCACCAAGGCAACGATGTCTAGGGGTTCTGAGAGGATGATCCCCCACACTGGTACTGAGACACGGACCAGACTCCTACGGGAGGCAGCAGTAAGGAATATTGGACAATGGCCGCAAGGCTGATCCAGCCATGCCGCGTGAAGGATGAAGGCCCTATGGGTTGTAAACTTCTTTTGTTTGGGAGAAAACCCCTGTACGTGTACAGGGCTGATAGTACCAAAAGAATAAGGATCGGCTAACTCCGTGCCAGCAGCCGCGGTAATACGGAGGATCCAAGCGTTATCCGGATTTATTGGGTTTAAAGGGTGCGTAGGCGGAATAATAAGTCAGTGGTGAAAGCCTGTCGCTTAACGACAGAACTGCCATTGATACTGTTAATCTAGAGTCCGTTTGAAGTGGGCGGAATGTGCAGTGTAGCGGTGAAATGCTTAGATATTGCACAGAACACCGATTGCGAAGGCAGCTCACTAAACCGGTACTGACGCTGAGGCACGAAAGCGTGGGGATCAAACAGGATTAGATACCCTGGTAGTCCACGCCGTAAACGTTGATAACTCGTTGTTAGCGATATACTGTTAGCGACTAAGCGAAAGCATTAAGTTATCCACCTGGGAAGTACGACCGCAAGGTTGAAACTCAAAGGAATTGACGGGGGCCCGCACAAGCGGAGGAGCATGTGGTTTAATTCGATGATACGCGAGGAACCTTACCAGGGCTTGAAAGTTAGTGACAGATGGTGAAAGCCATTCTTCAGCAATGACACAAAACTAGGTGCTGCATGGCTGTCGTCAGCTCGTGCCGTGAGGTGTTGGGTTAAGTCCCGCAACGAGCGCAACCCCTATCATTAGTTGCCAGCGGATAATGCCGGGGACTCTAATGAAACTGCCCGTGCAAACGGTGAGGAAGGTGGGGATGACGTCAAGTCAGCACGGCCCTTACGTCCTGGGCTACACACGTGCTACAATGGCTACTACAAAGGGCAGCTACTGGGTAACCAGATGCAAATCTCTAAAAGTAGTCTCAGTTCGGATTGAGGTCTGCAACTCGACCTCATGAAGCTGGATTCGCTAGTAATCGCATATCAGCCTTGATGCGGTGAATACGTTCCCGGGCCTTGTACACACCGCCCGTCAAGCCATGGGAGTTGGGAGTACCTAAAGTCGATGAGCGAAAGCAGTTGCCTAGGGTAAAACCAATGACTGGGGCTAAGTCGTAACAAGGTAACCGTACCGGAAGGTGTGGTTGGAATACCTCCTTTTTAGAGCAAAATTTATTTTGAAGTTTAATTTCCTTAAACTTCGTTGCTTGCTTGCTTGTTCTTCTCCATATCCTTTTCCAGAAAGAGCTCAGTGATGGATGCTTCCACTTAGAGCGATGGTATTATTGCTTGAGTGCATAGTCCCGTAGCTCAGTTGGTTAGAGCACTACACTGATAATGTAGGGGTCAGCAGTTCAAGTCTGCTCGGGACTACTAACTAGTCTAACTACACTCTGCTCTGGGGAATTAGCTCAGCTGGCTAGAGCACCTGCCTTGCACGCAGGGGGTCATCGGTTCGAATCCGTTATTCTCCACAACACAAGATTGAAATTCAATTTTGGAAAAGTTCTTTGACATATTGTTTGAAAACATACAACAAGTACGATCACATATTACAATTAACAATCAAATAAAATTTGATTCATTTAAGAAAGTTACTAAGGGCGTATGGAGGATGCCTTGGCTCTCAAAGACGATGAAGGACGTGATAAGCTGCGATAAGCTACGGGGATTGGCAAATGCGATTTAATCCGTAGATTTCCGAATGGGGCAACCCGATATTCTGGAGGAATATCATCAAATGAAGTAAACCCGCTGAACTGAAACATCTAAGTAAGCGGAGGAAAAGAAAACAATAGTGATTCCCTAAGTAGTGGCGAGCGAACGGGGAACAGCCCAAACCTAACATGTTACGGCATTTTAGGGGTTGTAGGACTACAATGTGGACTATAAATATATAGTGGAAGCTTCTGGAAAGAAGTCCCATAGGGGGTGATAGGCCCGTACACGAAATATATTTATTACCTAGTAGTATCCTGAGTACCGCGGGGTCGGAGACGCCCTGTGGGAATCCGCCGGCACCATCCGGCAAGGCTAAATACTAATGAGAGACCGATAGCGTACAAGTACTGTGAAGGAAAGGTGAAAAGAACCCTGAAAAAGGGAGTGAAATAGAACCTGAAACCATACGCTTACAAGCGGTCGGAGTCCCTTCGTGGGATGACGGCGTGCCTTTTGCATAATGAGCCTACGAGTTACTCTTCACTGGCAAGGTTAAAGATTGAAGATCTGCAGCCGAAGCGAAAGCGAGTCTGAATAGGGCGCATAGTCAGTGGAGGTAGACGCGAAACCTTGTGATCTACCCATGGTCAGGTTGAAGTTCCGGTAACACGGGATGGAGGACCGAACTGGTGAGCGTTGAAAAGCTCTCGGATGAACTGTGGGTAGGGGTGAAAGGCTAATCAAACTGGGAAATAGCTCGTACTCTCCGAAATGCCTTTAGGGGCAGCCTCGAGGTTTGAGTGTCATAGAGGTAGAGCTACTGATTGGACTAGGGGGCTTCACCGCCTACCAAATCCTGACAAACTCCGAATGCTATGACATATACTCGGGAGTGAGGCGCGGGGTGCTAAGGTCACGCGCCGAAAGGGAAACAACCCAGACCAACAGCTAAGGTCCCAAAATCTATATTAAGTTGTTCAAACGTGGTCCGATTGCACTGACAGCTAGGATGTTTGCTTGGAAGCAGCAATTCATTTAAAGAGTGCGTAACAGCTCACTAGTCGAGCGATCGGGCGTGGATAATAAGCGGGCATAAAATATAGTACCGAAGCTTTGGACTCAGCAATGAGTGGTAGGAGAGCATTCAAGCAGCACAGAAGGTGTAGCGTGAGCTATGCTGGAGCGGCTTGAAAAGCAAATGTAGGCATAAGTAACGATAAAGCAGGCGAGAAACCTGCTCACCGATAGACTAAGGTTTCCTGATCAACGTTAATCGGATCAGGGTTAGTCGGGGCCTAAGGTGTAGCCGAACGGCGAAGCTGATGGACAACAGGTTAATATTCCTGTACTAGCTTAAATTGCGATGGAGAGACGGAGGAGTGAAAGTTCTGCGTAGTGACGGATATCTACGTTAAAGGGTGTAGATATATTTTGAGTAGGCAAATCCGCTCAGAATGTCGAACCTGATAGTATCGTGAGCCTTCGGGCAAGCGAATATGAACCTAATCCTACTTCCAAGAAAATCTTCTAAGCTTCAGATTTAAGCTACCCGTACCGCAAACCGACACAGGTAGTCAAGGAGAATATCCTGAGGTGCTCGAGTGAATCACGGCTAAGGAACTCGGCAAATTAACCCCGTAACTTAGGGATAAGGGGAGCCTAGATTTCTAGGCCGCAGAGAAATGGCGGTGGCGACTGTTTAGCAAAAACACATGGCTATGCAAAATTGAAAGATGAAGTATATGGCCTGACACCTGCCCGGTGCTGGAAGGTTAAGAGGAGAGGTTAGTCGCAAGACGAAGCTTTGAATCGAAGCCCCAGTAAACGGCGGCCGTAACTATAACGGTCCTAAGGTAGCGAAATTCCTTGTCGGGTAAGTTCCGACCTGCACGAATGGTGTAACGATCTCCGCTCTGTCTCAGCCGTGAGCTCGGTGAAATTGTAGTAGCGGTGAAGATGCCGCTTTCCCGCAACGGGACGGAAAGACCCCATGCACCTTCACTATAGTTTAGCATTGACTTTGGATACAAGATGTGTAGGATAGGTGGGAGACTATGAAGCTGTGACGCTAGTCATGGTGGAGTCAACCTTGAAATACCACCCTTCTTCTATTTGGAGTCTAACCCCGCCAAGCGGGGGACATTGCTTGATGGGTAGTTTGACTGGGGTGGTCGCCTCCAAAAAGGTAACGGAGGCTTTCAAAGGTACCCTCAGCACGCTTGGTAACCGTGCGTAGAGTGCATTAGCATAAGGGTGCTTGACTGTGAGGCAGACAAGCCGAGCAGGTACGAAAGTAGGATAAAGTGATCCGGTGGTTCCGCATGGAAGGGCCATCGCTCAAAGGATAAAAGGTACGCTGGGGATAACAGGCTGATCACTCCCAAGAGCTCATATCGACGGAGTGGTTTGGCACCTCGATGTCGGCTCGTCACATCCTGGGGCTGGAGAAGGTCCCAAGGGTTCGGCTGTTCGCCGATTAAAGTGGCACGCGAGCTGGGTTCAGAACGTCGTGAGACAGTTCGGTCCCTATCTGTTGTGGGCGTTAGAAATTTGAGAGAGCCTGACTCTAGTACGAGAGGACCGAGTCGGACGCACCTCTAGTGTACCTGTTGTATCGCCAGATGCACCGCAGGGTAGCTATGTGCGGTTGAGATAAACGCTGAAAGCATCTAAGCATGAAACTCGTCTCAAGATAAGATTTCTTTTAAGGGTCGTGGAAGACTACCACGTTGATAGGCTGCAAGTGTAAAGACAGTAATGTCAAAGCTGAGCAGTACTAATTGCCCGTACGCTTTCTTAATGCTGACCGTACCAGTTCGTATGTTTTCAAATTCTATGTCAAATCGTATTTACGATTTTAGGTGACTATAGAGACGAGGTCCACCTCTTCCCATCCCGAACAGAGAAGTTAAGCCCGTCATCGCAGATGGTACTTGGGTTACACCCGGGAGAGTATGTCGTTGCCACCTTTTATTTAAACCTCAACCATTTATTTGGTTGGGGTTTTTTTATTTTAAACCTTTTTCTTCCCCAAATGTCTAATCTTATATCCAATTGTGAATCTTTGGCTAATTGTCCGGTTCTTTACCTCTGTTGTGGTTACATTGGTTTTGGAATTATTGATAATGATTTTGTTGATTGCTTTGTATCTTTGCTAAAAGTTAATTAATGAAATTTTGCCGATTGGTTCATGACTTAGGTTTTAATGGTTTGAGCCTCTCCATGAAAATTGGGGGGGCTTTTTTGTTCAGTTTGTTTTCGATTTCATCCTCTTTTGCACAAGTAAGTAGTTTATCCTTGAATTCAAATTCCTATAAGTTATTCCTTCAAGGAAAATTTTCTCCGGATACAATGGCTTCCTTTGTTCTAGTGCCTGAAAATTATACCAATAAGGCTGGTATATACTTGCAAAAGGATGCATTATCGGCTTTTATTCTCCTTTCAAATCAAGCTAAAAAAGATGGAATTCATCTTATAATACTTTCTGCAACCAGGAATTTTGTTTATCAAAAGGGTATTTGGGAGAGAAAATGGGGGAGTTCTAAATTTTCATCTTTTGTAAGTGGTAAGGCCAGAGCCCAAGCTATATTGAGTTATAGTGCCATGCCGGGAACCTCCCGTCATCATTGGGGTACTGATATTGATTTGAATAGCTTATCCAATTCCTATTTTAACTCTGGTGAAGGCGAGAAAGTCTACAAATGGTTGCAGCTTAATGCCCCGAAATATGGTTTTTGCCAGGTTTATTCTAAAAAGGATAGCTCCAGACCTGATGGATATGAAGAGGAGAAATGGCATTGGAGTTATCTTCCTTTGGCAAAGAACTACATGGCTGATTATTCTAAATTTATATCAAGTAAAGATTTCTTTGGATTTCATGGATCAGAGTGTTTTACTGAACTCGATATTGCAAAGAAGTATGTTCTTGGTATTAATAAAAAGTGTTACTGATTTTAACTATGATTTTATTGAAGCCCCGTTTATTCTATAAATTTTGTATTCTTTTTTCGGTTCTTTTTCTGTTCTCCGAGGAAATTTATGCTGATTTTGTTTTTACTGAAAATTGTAAGAAGGCCTATACTGAAATTACCTCCTTACGATTTCAAAAAGCCAATCAATTTCTACTGGCAGAAAAGAAGGAGAATCCTACGAATGACTTTCCCTATTTACTGGAGAACTATATTGATTTTTTGGTATTAAGTATTGGGGAGGAGTCGAAAGAGTTTGAATTAAGGAAAGGGAACAAGGATATTCGAATGAACCGAATTCTACATGGGACTTCTAATTCGCCCTATTATTTGTATGCTCAAGCAGAGATTCATTTGTTATGGGCTATGGCAAGGTTGAAGTTTGGAGAGTATCTTACTGCTGCAAATGAAACAAAGAAGGCCTATAACTTATTAGTATTGAATAGTAAACGATATCCGCATTTTTTGCCAAATAAAAATGCCTTGGGTCAAATGCATTGCATCATTGGAACTATTCCAAGCAATTTTAGATGGGCTGTAAAGATGGTTGGAATGGAGGGTACCATGAAACAAGGTATTGCTGAGTTGAATGAGGTTTTATCTATTGCTTCATCCAATCCGGAATACCATTATTTATGGCCTGAAACCGCCTTTTTTATGACATTTTTTGAGTTGAATTTACATAAAGATGAAGCCATTATTAATGATTTATATTTAGCAATTAAATCTAAGAACGAAAAATCGCCTTTGATTTCATTTTGTTTAGCTAGTATTGCTATGAAAACTGGAAAAAGTGCAGAGGCAATCCAGGTATTAAGTCAGAGAGAGAAAGGTCCGGATTATTTCCCATTTTATTATTTGGATTTTCTACAAGGTTTAGCAAGATTAAATCATTTGGAGCCTTCCGCTAGTGAATATTTGGTGAGTTATGTAACTCACTTTAAAGGCAAAAACTATATAAAATCCGCTTACCAGAAATTGGCTTGGGCGGAATTTATTAAAGGGAATGTTCCTGGATTCAGAGCCTATATGGAAAAGGTTAAAAGTCAAGGTTATACGGATGCAGATGAAGATAAGCAAGCATTAAAGGAGGCAGAAACAGGATTGTTGCCCAACCTAAAATTATTGAAATCACGTTTGCTTTGTGATGGAGGCTATTATAAGGAGGCATTGTCTTCAATAATAGAAAAATATGATACGGATGATTTTATTACACTTCGGGATCAGATTGAGTTTCCGTATCGATTGGGTCGAATTTATCATCTTTGGAAAAAGCCAGACCAAGCCATAGGATATTATAAACTGGCAATTGAGAAGGGAAGGAAATCCAGGTATTATTTTGCTGCAAATGCAGCTCTTCAACTTGGATTAATTTATGAGGCAAAAGGAGATAGGACGAATGCAAAGAAGTACTTTGAGGAATGTCAGGAGCTGCCAACCGATGAATATAGAAATAGTTTAGATGCTAAAGCAAAGGCCGGCCTGGAACGATTAAACTAGAAAGAACAGAGGGGGAATGATTTTAAAAGAAGTTTTTTTTCTAAAAATTAGTATGCATGCATAACAATTTTGAAATCCTTTCTACCTTAGCACCGAAATTTTAAAATAGTTGTTAAATGAAAATATTAGTTTGTATCAGCCAAGTGCCTGATACTACCACAAAAATTGCCTTCACAGACAACAATACCAAGTTTGCAGAGGCAGGTGTTCAGTGGATTGTAAATCCTTATGATGAATGGTATGCCTTAGTTCGTGCTCTTGAAATTCAGGAAAAGGGTGGAAGTACAGTAACCTTATTGAATGTTGGACCTGCTGCAAATGATGCTGTTATTAGAAAAGCGTTGGCAGTTGGTGGTGATGATGCCGTTCGTATTGATGCAGATCCGCAAGAAAGTTATTTTGTGGCCAATCAAATTGCATCTTATGCAAAATCGGAAAACTTTGATTTGGTATTATTTGGAAAAGAGACTATCAACTACAATGGTTCGGAGGTTCCTGGAATGGTAGCAGAATTATTAGAAGCTCCGTTTATTTCCCAGGCATCCAAATTAGAAGTAGAAGGTTCCGGAATTGTATGCGAGCGTCCGATTGAAGGTGGAGTAGAAGTAGTATCTTCTTCGTTACCTGCAGTTGTTTCAGCGCAAAAAGGCATGGCAGAAGCACGTATTCCTAACATGAGAGGAATTATGGCTGCCCGTACCAAACCTTTGAAAGTTGTTCCACCGGTTGCAACTGATAAACTTACAGAGATTTCTTCATACAGTTTACCTGATGCAAAATCAGCTGTTAAGTTAGTTTCTCCTGACAATATGGAGGAATTGGTTCGTTTGTTACATGAAGAAGCAAAAGCTATCTAAACCAACTAAAATTTAAAAGAAATGTCAGTACTTGTATTTACAGAAGCCTCCAATGGCAAGATAAAAAAGTCTTCGTTAGAAGCAGTTACTTATGGAAGTAAGATAGCCGGTTTGTTGGGAACCCAAGCTGTTGCCGTTAACTTTAACGCATCAGGAGCCGATTTGTCTGAACTAGGTAAGTATGGTGCAGCAAAAGTTATTCTTGGTAAGAATGCTGCATTATCAAATTTCGATTCTCAAGTTTATGCAGCTGCTTTGGTTGAAGTTGCCGGTTCGGTTGGTGCTACCGTTATTATTACAGTAAATGATAGTACGGGAAAAGCAGTTGCGCCAAGGGTTTCAGCACGATTAAAGGCAGGTTTGGTTGCCGGTGCAACTACTTTACCTGAAACATCCGGTGGTTTTAAAGTAACCAAGAATGTTTTTTCAGGAAAGGCTAAAGCACAGTATAATATTGTATCAGCTATCAAGGTTCTTTCCTTGATGCCTAATTCTGTTCAGCCTGTTGCCTCCGGTAGTTCAGTTGCTGTTGAGGAATTAAACCTGAACATTGGAGTTTCGGCTAAAACAACCATCAAAGAAGTTAAACGTGCTGCAACCGACAAAGTGGCTCTTCCAGAAGCAGAGTTGGTAGTATCAGCAGGTCGCGGATTAAAAGGTCCGGAGAACTGGGGAATGGTTGAAGATATGGCCAATATTCTTGGAGCTGCAACTGCATGTTCTCGTCCGGTTGCAGATATTGGATGGAGACCACACCACGAACACGTTGGACAAACCGGTCTTGCAGTTCGTCCAAACCTTTACATTGCCATTGGAATTTCAGGGGCAATTCAACACCTTGCCGGAGTTAACCAAAGTAAAACTATTGTTGTGATTAACAAAGATCCGGAAGCTCCTTTCTTTAAGGCGGCAGATTACGGGGTAGTTGGAGATGCTTTTGAAGTAGTTCCTCGTTTAAATGAGGCCTTTAAAAAATTCAAAGCAGGTAATTAATTAATTAGCTATAATTTTGATAAAAGCGGCTAGCTCCACAAGAGCAGCCGCTTTTTTTTTGTAGGATGGAGTTGAGAAGCCTCTTAATCCTGCTGATTTTAAATCTTATACGGATTGCAAATCTGTAATAGTCCAATTATGCTTCGCACTAATTTGACTAAACCCAGGATAGGATCTAGAATGTTTATACGATTAAGAATTTGTAAATCAATTTGTTTGACCAAATTGATAATACCGATAGCAAATCTGTAATAGTCCAATTATGCTTCGCATTAATTTGCCTAAACACCTTTTGCATCGGCATTTACCACTGTAATTTTCAAACTAGTTTTTGGACTATTTTTCAAATAACATTGGTATAACAACTTCTTCCCGAAATGCTTCGGGAGGGGTAACCCCAACTAAATCAAGTAGTTCGGATTATTAAATCCTCCTATTGATTAAATTGGGCTAAACAGCTTTTGCATCGGCACTTACCTTAGTAATTTTCGAAATAGTTTTTGGACTAGTTTTCAAATTACAGTGGTATACCAAATTTGCTTTTGAATTGGAAATAAATAGGATATTTCTTTCGATGGATTTGGTAACTAATGCTATAAAAAGTGGAATGCTGGGTCTGCACCTCGGGCAACGACAGTTTGTCTAAAAAGCCCTCCTTTTTGTAACTTACTGATTGTTAATAACTTACCCGATAATAAATTCACAATACATTGATTTTCAGTATATTTATGCATGAAATTTATT
>JAIBAJ010000087.1 GCA_019695265.1 Bacteroidia bacterium
TTTGCCAGAACACAAAAAGTCGAATGTTATATTTTTCAAATTAGATGCTCTTAAATCGAACCATTTTGAAGGATATTAAACGAAAAATGGCGTCTAAAGGTGGTTTTTAGACAAACTGACGATAGAGCCAAGTAGCCCACAGGAACCCGACGGCGCTAGCCTAGGGTGACGAGGACTACAGGCGATAGCGTGACCCGAACGCCCATGCATGACCGCTGTACAGTTGCAAACCCTTGGTTGGGCGTGAAGGGGGCCCGCCAAAAACACTCACCAGAACCGGAAAAATACCTGCCGGAAAATCCTGGAGTCAAGATAAAATCAACTCCTGTAGCCTACTTCCAAAGAAAGAAAATGAGCAAAATTTGGAAGATGGTGCTAAATAGAAAACGGGTTGAAATAAGTAGTTATAAATTGGCTACTTTTGCGGCCTGAATGAAACATATACGGAATTTTTGCATCATCGCACATATTGACCACGGTAAAAGTACCCTGGCAGATCGCCTATTGGAATACACCAATACCGTTTCGAAACGCGAATTGCAAGCCCAGGTGCTGGACGACATGGACTTGGAAAGGGAACGCGGAATAACCATTAAAAGCCATGCCATACAAATGGATTATGAGTTTGAGGGTCAAAAATATGTCCTCAACCTGATTGATACTCCGGGCCACGTTGATTTCTCGTACGAAGTTAGCCGATCGATAGCTGCCTGCGAAGGAGCCCTTTTAATTGTGGATGCCGCGCAGGGTATACAGGCCCAAACCATTTCAAACCTGTATTTGGCTTTGGAAAACGATTTGGAAATTATTCCTATTCTGAACAAAATTGACTTACCAAGTGCCAATCCGGAAGAGGTAAAAGACCAAATTGTTGACCTTTTGGGATGCAAACGGGAAGAAATTATGGCTGCCAGTGGAAAAACAGGACAAGGGGTTCATGAAATCCTGCATGAAATTGTTCGTCGAATTCCGCCTCCGGTGGGTGACCCCAAAGCACCCCTTCAAGCTTTGATTTTCGATAGTGTTTTCAACTCTTTTAGAGGAATTATTGCCTATTTTAAAGTTGTTAATGGAGAAATTCGCAAAAACGAACGAGTGAAATTTGTTGCTACCGAAATGGAGTACTTTGCGGATGAGGTTGGGATTTTGAAACTAAAAGGCGAACCCAAAGATGTGATTCGGACAGGCGATGTAGGCTATATAATTTCGGGAATAAAAGAAGCTAAAGAGGTAAAAGTTGGGGATACCATAACACATGTTGATAGGCCTTGCGACCAAGCTATACAAGGATTTGAGGAAGTGAAACCCATGGTTTTTGCCGGAATATATCCGGTTGATACCGAAGATTATGAAGAACTGAGGGCTAGCATGGACAAACTTCAACTAAACGATGCCTCCCTCACCTACGAACCTGAATCGTCGGCTGCCTTAGGATTTGGTTTCCGCTGCGGGTTTTTGGGAATGTTGCACATGGAAATTATTCAGGAACGCCTGGAACGAGAATTTGGAATGACAGTAATTACCACTGTTCCGAACGTTTCGTATTATGCCTACACCACCAAGGGAGAAAAAATGGTTCTGAACAACCCTTCCGAAATGCCCGACCCGAGTAAGTTAGATCGCATAGAAGAGCCATATATTAAGGCCCAGGTAATTACCAAGTCGGAATTTGTGGGAGCCATAATGACCCTTTGCATAGAGAAGAGAGGGATTTTGAAAAACCAGGTTTATCTAACCACCGACCGGGTTGAACTTAGTTTCGATATGCCTTTGGGTGAAATAGTATTCGATTTTTACGACCGCCTTAAGACTATTTCCAAAGGATATGCCTCGTTCGATTACCATCCGCTAGATTATCGCCCCAGTCATCTGGTAAAAATGGATATCATGCTGAATGCCGAACCGGTGGATGCTTTATCCAGCCTTATTCACCGCGACAATGCGTATGACTTTGGCAAAAAAATATGTGAGAAGCTAAAAGAACTTATACCACGTCACCAATTCGAAATTCCTATTCAGGCCGCTATTGGAGCAAAAATTATTGCCCGCGAAACCATCAAGGCACTACGAAAAGACGTTACAGCAAAATGTTATGGTGGTGATATTTCCAGGAAACGTAAACTGTTGGAGAAACAAAAAGAAGGTAAAAAGCGAATGAGGCAGGTTGGAAGTGTAGAAATACCCCAACAAGCCTTTATGGCCGTGCTTAAACTGGATTAATCCTTAAAAACCAGCTACCCGATATGATTCTCTCCATGACCGGTTTTGGTAAGGCACAAGTGGCCTTGGCCGATAAAAAATTGTCGATAGAAATTAAATCGCTTAACAGCAAACAGCTTGATTTGAGCTTGCGTTTACCCAGTTTTCTTAAAGAAAAGGAAAGTGAAATTAGAAGCATACTTTCCAAAGAAATTGAACGTGGCAAAACCGAGTGCAGCGTATTGTTGGAAAGTGGAATGGATAAGCCGGTATCGATTAACCGAGAACTTTTCAAATTTTACTATACCGAACTGCAATCCATTGCCAATGAATTAAATACAGACACAGAAGGTTTGTTTCGTGTAACGGCTTCCATGCCCGATGTGATTCGTCCGGAAAAGGAAGAACTATCGGACGATGTTTGGGCCCTTATTCAAAGCGGTTTAAGCAAAGCCGTTGATTCATTTAATGAGTTTAGAGAAAAAGAAGGTCGCTCCCTGGAAACCGATTTACTTCATCGTTTAAATGGCATTCGAGCCAACCTTCAGGAAGTGGCAGGATTAGACAAAGGCAGAACCGAAAAAACCAGGGAACGCTTGCTCAACCGTCTCAAGGAGCTGGGAAATGACCAACAATTTGACCAAAACCGCCTGGAGCAGGAAATGGTGTATTACGTTGAAAAATTTGATATCAACGAAGAAAAAGTCAGACTCGAAAGCCACTGCAATTACTTCCGCGACACCCTTCTGGAAAAGGCTGCTCAGGGCCGGAAATTGGGATTTATTGCTCAGGAAATGGGTCGCGAAATTAACACTATAGGATCCAAAGCCAATGATGCCGCCATTCAGCAAATAGTGGTTTTGATGAAGGACGATCTGGAAAAAATAAAGGAGCAATTAAATAACGTTTTGTAAGGGTTTAAAGCTTATTTGATTTTGGCGGGCCCCCTCCGCCTGCCTGGCCATGTGCCATCTGCTGAGTTGTTGCACCAGGCGTTCGGGTCACGCTATCGGTTGTAGTCCTCGTAGCACTTGGCTAGCGCCGCGTGCTCCTGTGGGCTACTTACCTCTATCGTTGCCCGAGGGTGCAAACCCAAACAGCCGAAGCCTGAACATAAAATCGGCACAAGTTCAATGATTTTGGCTAAAAATTACCCAAACCGCCGGAATTCGGATGGTATGATTCCGCATTTCGAATCGAATGAAGCAGGGTTGGCGCGGGATAATCATTTTTGAAAATCAAAAAACAACCTAAGCTTAGGAATTCAACTTTATCTTCGTGGTTCAAAATGATGGAAATTTTATTTTTAGGAATAGGCCTGGCTTTGGGTGGATTGATGTCCTTTTTATTCTTTAGGAATCAACCCAATGCCACCATGAATGCCCAACTGGAGCAATTTAAACAGCAAATTAATGTGCAGGGTTTGGAATTAGCCAAACACCAGGAAAAGGCTTCCTATCTGGAAAAGGAATTGGAAGCAAAAAAATCTGAAACCAGCTTGTTGAGAACCGAAAAAGAAGGATTAAGCCGTTTTGTTGAAAAAGCTGAAATACAGGAAAAGGAGTTGGAAGAACGCAAGGCTGAACTGGTGCAACTTCGCACGGAAAAAGATAATTTAGATCGTCGCTTAACTGAATCAGTAGCCAAATTCAGGGAGCAGGAAACCCGAATGAGCGAACAAAAACAGGAATTGGAAAATTTGCAAAAACGCTTCCAAACCGAATTCGAAAATATAGCCAACAAACTACTCAAACAAAACTCGGAAGAGTTTACCAAAGTGAACGAAAAAGCCGTTGGGGATTTGTTATTGCCCCTCAAAGACAGGCTCAAGGAATTTGAGAAAAAAGTAGAAGACACCTATGAAAAAGAAAGCAAACAACGCTTTGCCCTGGAAAAAGAAATAAAAACCCTGGCCGAACTAAACCAACAAATCAGCAAGGAGGCAACGGAATTAACCAATGCCATGAAAGGACAGAATAAGTTGCAGGGAAACTGGGGTGAGTTAATTTTGGAAAAACTTCTGGAACAAAGTGGACTAAGAACCGGAATTGAATACACGGTACAGGCAGAAGGAATGAGACTGGAAAATGAAGAAGGAAGAAGGTTTCAGCCCGATGTAATTATCAATTTGCCCGAAAACCGCCACTTGGTCATCGACAGCAAAGTAAGTCTATTGGCCTGGAACGATTTAACCAATGCCGAAACCGAAGAAAGAAAACTGCTTGCTCAAAACGAATTGGTAAAATCGCTGAAAACCCATATCAATGGCTTACACGATAAACATTACCACAACCTGGGCGGTTTAAACTCCCTGGATTTTGTGCTTATGTTTATTCCTATTGAAGGCAGTTTCAGTGCAGCCATGCAACTGGAACCCAATCTGTTTGGATTTGCCTGGGAAAAACGTATTGTTCTGGTAACTCCAACCACCTTAATGGCTACCCTAAAAACCATTGCTTCCATTTGGAAACACGAACATCAAAACCAAAACGCCATGGAAATTGCCAGGCAAGGCGGTGCGTTGTACGACAAGTTTGCTGCCTTTTACGAAGACATGCAAAAAATTAAACGCAACCTCGATTTAACTACCAAGTCGTATGATGAAGCTATGGTAAAGTTGCAAGGCCGGGGTGGTTTATCCAGCAGGGCCCAAAGTCTGAAGGAACTAGGAGTAAAAGCAAGCAAAAAACTACCGCCCGAAGCCATTGGGCTGGACGAATTAATTGAAGGAGGAGAAGAATAAGTGTATAATCCGTTTCAACTCGCCCTAAAATTTGCCGGGTATTATCTGCGCAGTGTGAACCTACATGGTTTACATTCCCCTTTTGCCTACAAACTTACCGAAGATGTTCTTTACAACAAAGCCCCTTTTTATTGCTATACTCCCATTGAAAAGATCAGGCAATCGCTGTTGGAAGACAAACGCCATATCCAGGTTTTAGACCTTGGTGCTGGCTCAAACTTTGGCAACACCAAAGAAAAAGCCATTTCCCAAATTGCCAAACGGGCAGCCAAACCGGCAAAATATGGACAGGTTATTTTCCGACTTGCCAATTACCTTCAACCCAAAACGGTGGTAGAACTGGGCACCTCACTTGGAATGACCACCGCTTACCTGGCATCGGCCAACAGCCAATCCAAAATTATCAGTTTGGAAGGTTGTCCGGAAACAGCCCGGATAGCCGGTGAAAATTTCAAAAAGCTGGGATTAAAAAACATTGAGCTTAGAGTTGGCGATTTCAAAGATACCTTACCCCCATTAAGCCGGGAACTAGAAACGGTTGATTTAGCGTTCTTTGATGGAAACCACCGCTACCAGCCCACCATGGACTATTTTAACCAATTTCTGCCCTTGGCTAACGAAGACAGCTTATTCATTTTTGATGATGTACACTGGAGCGAAGAAATGGAAAAAGCCTGGGAAGAAATTAAGAAACACCCCAAGGTAAGTATGACCATTGATTTGTTTTTTATCGGCTTGGTTTTTTTCAGAAAGGGAAAAGAAAAGGAAGATTTGGTGGTGAGGTATTAAGGGAAAATTCCTGAGCTCTTGAAAAAGAGTTTGAAAGAAATATGGTTATGCAACATTAACCTTATGCCCTATTGTAACCAATTATTTTGATCAACCCAATTTAATCACTAGTAGGATGAAAAATCCAAGGTAGTTTTTTACCGCGAAATCCGCGAAAATCCGCGGTAGGGTTTCATCCGCGAAATCTGCGGGAGTTTTTTACCGCGAATTCCGCGAAAATCCGCGGTGGTGGTTCATCCGCGAAATCTGTGGGAGTATTTTTACCGCGAAATCCGCGAAAATCCGCGGTGGTGGTTCATCCGCGAAATCTGTGGGAGTATTTTACCGCGAATTCTGCGAAAATCCGCGGTAGTATTTCATCCACGAAATCTGCGGTAGTTTTTTTACCGCGAATTCCGCGAAAATCCGCGGTAGGGTTTCATCCGCGAAATCTGTGGTAGTTTTTTTACCGCGAATTCCGCGAAAATCCGCGGTAGGGTTTCATCCGCGAAATCTGCGGTAGTTTTTTACCGCGAAATCCGCGAAAATCCGCGGTGGTGCTTCATCCGCGAAATCTGCGGGAGTTTTTTACCGCGAAATCCGCGAAAATCCGCGGTGGTGGTTCATCCGCGAAATCTGTGGGAGTTTTTACCGCGAATTCCGCGAAAATCCGCGGTTGGGTTCATCCGCGAAATCTGTGGTAGTTTTTACCGCGAATTCCGCGAAAATCCGCGGTTGGGTTCATCCGCGAAATCTGCGGGAGTATTTTTACCGCGAAAATCCGCGGTGGTGGTTCATCCGCGAAATCTGCGGTAGTTTTTTGCCGCGAATTCCGCGAAAATCCGCGGTAGGGTTTCATCCGTGAAATCTGTGGTGGTTTTTACCGCGAAAATCCGCGGTAGGGTTTCATCCGCGAAATCTGTGGGAGCTTTTTACCGTGAAATCCGCGAAAATCCGCGGTGGGGTTTAAACCGCGAAATCTGCGGGAGTTTTTTTACCGCGAAATCTGCGAAAATCCGCGGTGGTGATTCATCCACGAAATCTGCGGGAGTATTTTTACCGCGAAATCCGCGAAAATCCGCGGTGGTGGTTCATCCGCGAAATCTGTGGGAGTTTTTACCGCGAAATCTGCGGTAGTTTTTTTACCGCGAATTCCGCGAAAATCCGCGGTGGTGGTTCATCCGCGGCAGAAGTTCCGATTTACTTAAGGCCTAATCCATTTCCCAAATTTTTCAACATCCATCCCTTTCCGGATAATTGTCCTTACTTTTGATTTTCAACCATCGGACCACTTCCCGGTCTGACAGGTTTCACTTTTTTTACGGAAACACCATGACTTTTAACCATTTGCATTGCCATACCCAATTCAGCTTGCTCGATGGAGCCGCTGATATTTCCAAATTGTATAAAAAAGCGGTAAAGGATGGGATGCGAGGCATGGCCATTACCGACCATGGAAATATGTTCGGTGTATTTCAATTTGTTGCCGAAGCCGGAAAACATAAAAATGCTGATGGATCACCGGCCATAAAACCCATTGTTGGTTGCGAATTTTATGTAGTGGAAGATCGGGGTCGCAAGCAATTCTCCAAAGACCAAAAAGACCGCCGTAATCACCAACTTTTATTAGCTAAAAACGACATTGGTTACCGTAACCTGGTAAAGCTTTGCTCCCTGGGCTATATTGAAGGTTTGTACAGTAAATATCCACGCATCGACAAAGAACTTATTTTACAATACAAAGACGGGTTGATTGCCACCACCTGCTGCATTGGTGCAGAAGTGCCTCAAACCATTTTGAAAAAAGGCGAAGAGGAAGGAGAAAAGGTTTTTAAATGGTGGCTGGAACAATTCGGTGAAGATTATTTTGTAGAAATTCAGCGGCATGGCATGGCTGAGCAAGACAAGGTGAATGAAGTTCTGGTGAGATTTGCTAAAAAATATAATGTTCCCATTATTGCTTCCAACGATTCCCATTACGTTGACCAACAAGATTGGAATGCTCACGATATTTTGCTTTGCTTAAACACCGGTGAAAAACAAGCCACACCCAAGCTTAAGGAATTTTCAGACGACGATGTATCGGTAAAAGGAAAGCGCTTTGCCTTTTTCAATGATCAATTCTATTTCAAAACCACCCAGGAAATGGAAAAGCTGTTTTCCGACATTCCGGAGGCCATCGATAATACCAACCTCATTGTGGACCGGGTGGAACATTTGAAACTAAAAAAGGATATTCTGTTGCCCTTTTATGAAATTCCGAAAGGTTTTACCAGCCAGGACGAATACCTGCACTTTATTACCTACGAAGGTGCTAAGCAACGCTATGGTGATTTACTGACAGAATCAGTAACAGAACGTCTGGATTTTGAATTGAATACCATAAAAATTATGGGCTTTGCCGGTTACTTCCTGATCGTATCCGACTTCATCAAGGCCGGAAGGGATTTAGGGGTATTGATTGGTCCGGGAAGGGGTTCGGCAGCCGGATCGGCAGTGGCCTATTGTATTGGCATTACCAACATTGACCCTATCAAGTACAACCTCCTGTTTGAGCGGTTTTTAAATCCTGATCGTAAGTCAATGCCCGATATCGATACCGACTTCGACGACGAAGGGAGGCAAAAGGTAATAGACTATGTGATTGAAAAATACGGACGAAACCAGGTGGCTCAAATTGTGACTTATGGCACCATGGCTGCCCGAAGCAGTATAAAAGATGTGGCTAGGGTACTAGACTTACCACTGGCCGATTCCAATGCTCTGGCCAAAATGGTGCCTGAAAAACCGGGAATTTCTTTAGCACGCGTTATGAATGCCCCTTTAACAGGCGAAGGTAGTTTAGAGGAAAAAGAACAACTGGGTGCTGATGATTTAGAAGGGGTAAAAAAAATTCGGGAATTAGCCCAGGCCAACGATTTACAGGCCGAAGTAATCAAGGAAGCTTTGATACTGGAAGGTTCCGTGCGAAATACCGGTGTGCATGCCGCCGGATTAATTATTGCCCCGGAAGATTTAACCAATATTATTCCGGTAGCAACGGCTAAAGATACCGGAATGCTGGTTACCCAATTTGAGGGCAATGTGATTGAGGATGCAGGGGTAATTAAAATGGACTTCCTGGGGTTAAAAACCCTCACCATCATTAAGGATGCCTTAAAAATGATCGAGGAAAACCACGGGGTTAAAATTGATATTGACTATATTCCGCTCGACGACAAAAAAACTTTTGAACTTTACCAACGTGGCGATACCAATGGAACCTTCCAGTTTGAAAGTGACGGAATGCAGAAGTATCTCAAAGACTTAAAACCCGATAAGTTCGAAGACCTGATTGCCATGAATGCCCTGTATCGTCCGGGACCTTTGGCTTACATTCCTATGTTCATTAGACGTAAACATGGAAAAGAACCCATCGTTTACGATTTGCCCGACATGGAAGAACATTTGCAAGAAACATATGGTATTACGGTTTACCAGGAGCAGGTGATGTTATTATCCCAAAAACTGGCCAACTTCAGTAAGGGTGATGCCGATGTGTTGCGAAAAGCAATGGGTAAAAAGCAAAAAGAAACCCTCGACAAAATGAAAATCAAGTTTATGGAGGGAGCCAAAACCAATGGTCATGACTTAACCGTTTGCGAAAAAGTTTGGTCCGACTGGGAGGCCTTTGCCCAATATGCCTTCAATAAATCGCACTCCACTTGTTATGCCTTTGTAGCCTATCAAACAGCTTATTTAAAAGCCCATTATCCGGCCGAATACATGGCTTCCGTTTTATCCAACAACTCGGCCAACCTCGAAAAAATCACTTTTTTCATGGAAGAATGCAAAAAAATGGGCATTCCGGTAAAAGGTCCGGATGTAAACGAAAGCAATGTCATTTTTTCGGTTAACAAAAAGGGCGAGATTCGTTTTTCATTGAGTGCTGTAAAAGGTGTTGGGGAGGCAGCCATGGAAGATATGATTAAAGAGCGAAAAAATGGCCCTTTTGCAACCGTATTCGACTTTGTGGAACGGGTAAATTTACGCACGGTCAACAAGAAAAACCTGGAGGCTTTGGCACAGGCCGGCGCTTTGGATTCATTCGGCATGGAACGCCATGTGTATTTTGCTTCCGAAGACGGCGGACAAACCAATTTCATCGAAAAATTGATTCGGTATGGTAACAGTCTAAACGAGTCTAGCAGTCAATCCAGCAATTCCCTGTTTGGCGAGTCCGAAGCGGTAGAGATCAACAAGCCCTCTCCCCCCAAAAGCGAGTCTTGGGGCAGGTTAGAGGAATTGAGACGGGAGAAAGAGATGATTGGCATTTACCTGAGTGGACATCCGTTGGACGATTATAAAATTGAGTTGCAGTATTTTTGCACGCCCAATATCAAACTAAGTGAATTGGCCAACGATTTAAAACCTTACAAAGGCAAGGATTTAATGATAGGCGGCATTATCACATCGGTAGAACATCGCACCACCAAAACCGGTAAACCTTTTGGAAAGTTTAAATTAGAAGATTACGAAGGTTCGGTGGAGTTTACCTTATGGAGTGAAGATTACCTCAAGTTCAGGAACTATTTACTCGACAATTTGTTTGTGGCGGTCAAATGCCAGGTAAAAGGCAAAAGTTGGGGCAACGACCCATCCGGTGAAAATGTGGAATTAAAAATTCAAACCATTGCCTTATTAGAGAAGCTCAAAGAAACGCAATCCAAGGTTTTAACCTTAACCTTGCCTATCGAAATGTTAGACGAATCCGTTTTAAATACCATCGTTGAAAACGTTTTACTGCACAAAGGAAACAATCAATTACGCATCCATTTTGTAGAGCGGGAAAGCAATACTCGGTTAGATACGTTTTCGCGAAAATTCAAAGTTGACTTAAACAATCAATTAATCAAGGCGTTTTCCGAAATACCGAGTGCCACCTGGGAATTGAATTAGTTTTTTTTCATTAGGCGGGTACCTTCGCAAAAGTTTGGGTATTTCAAACGTTCTTTTCTGCGGCTCAGGTCCGGGCTATTCGTTCCAAGTCCTCGCAGCCTGGGCTATCGCCGTAGGCAGCTGTGGGCTTTCCACTGCTATCCCTACCCGAGGAACCTCAACCAGGGGTGGGGTGGAGAGGAAAGGGGGAGGTAAACATTAACTAATTGGACTATTCAATTCCAGCGGGAAAGCTTAAAGTAGACTTTATAATTACAATTTCTTAAAGGAGCAATTACCTTGGGTGAGGGGATTGAGTTGAAATAAAAGAGGGGGAAGAAAGTATACAAATTATTAATTTAACCGCATAGCTCGTTATGAAGCGCAGCAATTGCCGCTCTATTTGCAAAAAATCTACAGACAACTATCTTCATTAAAACACGAAAAACACACAAATAGTGTACCTTCATTTATAATATTTAAACTAAATATTCCATGTAAAGAAGATAAAGAAGCGCTTTTTATTAAATTTAGATTTATCAATAATTTTATATATTTGCTTATTAATAGTTAGTTCATTTTGGCAGCTTTGCAACCAAGGGTTGCAAAGCTGCCAAAATGAACCAGCCTTTCAAACCCTATATGTACTGCAAATGAATAACAAGAAAACACAATACAGAAACAGAAACGTACTTTTCACGAGGCAGCAGCATTTTCAAACCTAAACATAAAAAGACTGTTTAAAACTGCCTCACCCAAACCACCGCTGCACTCAGAACACTCCTCAGTATTACGCCTTACCATTTCAAAGTTTATCATTAAATTTAAACAAAATGCAAATTTTATATTCAAGTAAATACATAAAAGCGGCAATCGCAACTTTCATACTCCATTGGTAATTCTCAAACTCAATACCTTCTTTCCAAACAATATCAACACAATGCCACCCAAAACCAAGGCATAATAGACCACAGTAGCAGCACCTATTCAGGTAATTTCACCTACACAACGGGCAATATAATTGCATCAGGAAACCAAAGTAATCTCTTTATTGAAAAATACGAAAATGGCAACCCAAACCAATCGTGGGTACGCACCTATGCCGGATCACTCGGCACACATGATGCAGGAGTAATAGTACGAGTTACCTCAGCAGGGTATGTATATGTAGTTGGTTCAGTTGCCAATAACATCACAAACCTACTCGACATTACCCTACTAAAATACTCGCCAACTGGAACCCTTTTATGGGTATACAGTTACGAAAACCCAGGCATCGACATTCCTACAGACCTCATAATTAAATCAACGTCAGTCTACATTTCGGGCGGCGTACAAAACGGCAGCAACCCAAACAGCCAAAACTTCGCTATCATAAAACTCGACACCACAGGAACACTCGAATGGGCAACCGAGTACGGAAACGGACTTCGCAACATTGCCTCCGTTTTACTCGAAGAAAACAACGGAATGGTAGTAACCGCAGGTTTGAGCGACAGAAATATTGATACCACCGATGTATTCTACCTCGCCATTGACACCATTGACGGCACAGTGTTAGATAGCCAACGCTTCTTTGTAGACTACGATATTACTCAAATCGGCGGCTTCGCACACTACACAAACGGTAGCTACATTTTAGTTGGAACGCTCGACAACGATGGCCAAACAGACGGATTCATCCAACGTCTTGCTCACGATTTCGTATTCGACAATGGTATCGAACCCTGGTTCGCCACTTTCGGCGACACCCTAAACGACCAAGCCACATCTGTAACGGTAGACGACCAACAACGCATATTCGTAGGAGCAAACATAGGCAAAGGCGGAGGCAAATATGATGGAAAAATTTATGTGTTTACATCCCCCACCGACAGTACAGGTACCCCCATTGACACTATTGACATCCCTCATCCTGACCCATCAAAAAACCTCGAAATTCAAAAACTAGTTTGGAACAACCAAGGCCAAAAACTACACATCGGCGGCACCATTGAAAACGAACAGGGAAAAAACGACATAATGATAGCAAGGCAAAACCAAGGTCTAAGCCTCGATTATATCAAAAGCACACCAACCCTTGCAAATACCAAACGCCTTACCAACCTAAAAGCAAACCCCACAACAGGCGAAATATTCACAACCGCCGTCCTCACTACCGATACAGGCGATGTGTACACCTCAATCAAATTTGATGAAGTGGAATATACTCAACCGCCACTTTTGGACACCACCGAAATAGGTGGTACATACTCGTACTTCCAAAACCGTGGACAATTAACGTATGCTGATTCTATACCAACGGATAGCATTGTTAAGGAAGTACTTTATTATGCCAACAACAAAGGTTTGCCCGCTTTTATCAGAAGTAAAGGCTTTTCTGTAGTGCTTTCTGCAATTGACACATCGGCAATAACGCTCGACACGCTTCAACGAGTAGATTTTAACTTCGTAGCACCAAAAAGTGGAGTTACAAAAATGTATGCTCTTGACAGTACTGAATTTTTTCATAACTACTACTTTGCCCATTGTCCAGCTGGTATTAAAGGCGTACACGCCAATACCGCGATTGTAGAAAAATCAGTTTACAATGGTCTTGATGTCTATTACACAGGAAATAATCGAGGGATGAGAATGCAAGCGACTTTTGACGCTGGCGTTAATCCTTATTTTGAACTAGAGGTTTCGGGAGAAGATACCGTTATTGTTTCAGATAGCAATTGGGTGGCAATACACACATTTAAAGGAGTATTCAATTACAGGGTTTTAGCATATCAAACAAATGGTGTTCTACTCGATACATTAAATATAGTATATGACGACCAACGCCTAAAATTTGATGTGGAAGAACAGAGTATCAACTTTGGGACTATTGTTCAACTGGATTTTGGAAAATTAACTCAATCCGTCACCGAATATGGAAATTTAGAACACTGCACTACCATCGGAAGTGGCAGCCTTACCGAATTTAACGATGTAACAGCAAATGAAACAAATATATTAATGACAGGTTATACAGATGGATTAACATTCCCAATTAGCACAGGCCAAAACTTCGGAACTACAGGAAATGATGCAATTGTAGTTAACTTAAAAAATGATTATTCGCCCTTTTGGGCAGTGTTTTGTGGTGGCTCCATGACAGATGACGGAGGTGCGGCAAATGATATGGGCAATGGTGTTGCAATTGATAATAATGGAATCATATATGTTGTTGGAGAAACATACAGTATTGATTTACCTGTATTGCAAATTGAAGATGCATATTTTGATGGTTCGGCAGACGGTTGCTCACCAAATTGCGACAAAGACGCATTCATTTTAAAAATCTTACCTGATGGCTCTTTGGAATGGCTAACATATTTTGGCTCAGAAGCCGAAATCTCCCCTGATTACTTTACAGATATTATAACAAATTCAAATAATGAAATTTACGCCGTAGGCCATAGGTCAAGTGGCGCAGACTTGATTTCTTTAGATGGAGCATATAATGGAACATCAGGAGGAGGCTTAATCGTAAAATTCTCAGCTTCTTTAGAACTACTTTGGTCTTGTGCAACTGGAACAAATAATACGGTAGTGCAAAGTTTGGCATTAGGCGATGAAAATAAATTACACATTTGCGGTGTAACTGGTGGGGCAGGAATACCAGTTACAACTCCTTCTGGCGCATATACCCAATCGGGTAGCAACGGAGATAGAGACGGGTTTGTAATCAAATTTGACGCTACTAACAATGTGTATTGGGCATCTTATTTTGGGGGCGATTATCTTGATAATGCGTACGGAATAGTTGTTGATGCTTATGGTCATATATATATTACAGGCCAAACACTTAGCGGAAACTCATTTCCAACAGCCAACCCGTCATTAGACTATTTTCAAGGTAACTCCGGTACTACAAATTATCCTGGAGATGCATTTTTTACCCAATTTGGGATTACTGGAAACCTAATTTCTTCAACATTTTATGGCGGCACAATAAATGATGCTGGTTACAATATTGCAACCGATTATTGGTCAAGAGTATTTGTAACGGGTAGCACTAATAGCACGGAATTCCCTCTAATGACCAACAATCCCGCAAATTCATACAGTGCAGCTTTAAATACTAATACATCTGGCTCTCGTTCAGATGCTTTCATACTAACCTTCAATATTCAAACTAATAGAATTTGGACAACTTGCATCGGTGGCGGAGGTGTTGGTAACACCTCCGGTAATGATATAGGATATGGTATTTATGAAAAAAACGAAAAATTATTTCTTGTTGGTGCTACTACAAGTTCATTAGATTTCCCATATAAGAATTATAACAACAATTCATACTATGCTAATTCTTTATCGGGTGCTGTTGATGGTTTTTTAGCTGCCTTTGACCTCACAGAAATTGTTGGAGTTGAAGAATTGTCAAAAATAAATGTTAATGAGAATAGTCTTTTGCTTTTCCCTAACCCAACATCAGGAAGTGTTACTTTTAACCCACTAAACTACACGTGCAAAAATCTAATCATAATTATCACTGATATGATGGGAAAAACGGTATTAACAAAATCATATTCAGATCTGCAAAAAAATGAATACTTCAATATAGATGTTTCAATCCTTGCAAAAGGAACTTACATTGCAAGTTTCAAATCAGAAAACAATGTTGTAGTAAAAAAAATAGTTATACAATAAGTAATTGTTAGTCAAATGTATAAATTCTCAAGTTCAATAATTATCTTCTTTCAAGTTCTAACAATTGCTTTGGGACAAAACTGTGAAAGTTTATTTACCTATACAACTAACTTTGAGGAAGTTTCGTTTTACAACCAATCAAGCATTTCAAACGCACATTACTTTTGGAATTTTGGAGACGGCACCTCATCCTTCTTTGTTTGTAGTGGTCGGGAAAAACTGGACAAGTTGAAACAAGACAACAAATTCCTAATTTTCCAAAATGAAACGCGAACGAAGAAAATTCACAAACAGCTTCAAGACCGAAGTTGTCTTAGAAGCCTTAA
>JAIBAJ010000088.1 GCA_019695265.1 Bacteroidia bacterium
ATATTCCGGTTCCATGTAGTAATTCACTTCCAGGTCTCTCCATTTATCCTTCACAATATTCCATTTACCTACGGCCATCATAGAAAGGTAAGGGGCGGCGGGCAGAGTTTGTTTCCAGCAATCGGTGTGGGTTCCGCCCGGATTTTCGGTACTATAAATCAGTACTCCATTACTAAGTGTAACAAACGAAGTATCGACAGTAATCAGGATTTCCTGGGTCATACGTTCATTAGGTTTATCGATGGTAGGAAACCAGCAGGAGGAGGCTTCGGTTTCACCTTGAGTCCAGAGCTGTTTAGGCTTATTTGTTTCTGTGCCGAAGCGATTAATAAAGTACAGTCCTTTATCGGAGGTAATTGCCTCGCTACCGCCTTGTTCAATTTCTTCGGGTTTAGCGATGTATTTGATATAAACCGACAAACTTTCGTTTCGTTTATACATTTTATCCAATTGGATATGGATTTTTTGTTTGTCGTAGGTATAGGTTAGGGGGCTTCGGCCGGCACTACCTTGCAAAGCTATCTCTTTGATTTCCATACCTTTAGCATCAAGCACCAATTTATCGCTGGCATAGAAATAGGGTTTAAGTTCCAGGATAGCAACACCGTTCATTTCGGCTTTTTCCCAATCGAAATTGGCTTCAATACGAGTATGAATAAGGTCAAATTCCCTTTTAGCACTTCCGCGGTATTCGGCAGGGCGGCCGCTAACAACCAGTTCCTCCAGCGAATCAATTCTTATTTGAATATCAGAAACCTTTTGCTGTTTGGTGGATTTACACGATGAAAAGGCAATAATTACAAACCAAAAGGGTATTAAAATCGAGGTATTTTTTGCGTTCAAAAGCATGAAAATGGATGATGGCAATGTTAATGAAATATTAAGGAGAAACAGCAGGGAGTTTTTGGAAATAATAAACCGGCATTAAACTTTAGTTGAGAAATATGTATTCGGTTCTGAAACAAAATTTTAGGATTTTTATCCAAGGGTATAGGCAAGGTTGAGCTTAAATATTATTAGGCGGGTCCCCTTTTGCTTGCTAAGATTTGGCAGGAAAATCAGGAGAGAGGGAAGGCAAGCAAAAGGGTCGGGCTATTCGTTCCTAGTCCTCGCCCCCCTAGGCTATCGCCGTCGGGGTTCTGTGGGCTATCCACTGCTATCCCTACCCGACCCAAGGCCGGGCTGTTGGTTGTAATATCGGTCATGTTAAGGCGCTTGAAGAATTTTTATCCCAAAATTGTCATAAGAAATTTTAAACTTCGTTTTGAGACAAGTGTTAGGATGGTTTTCAAGTAATTTTTACCGAGAGAACATTATGTAATATCAATTTATATATTAGTTGTCTTATGTAAAATTGTTATAACATAATGTAACCTCGGCACTAATTATCACTAGCTCGGGGTTAACCCGAATCTTCCCACATCCCACCTCACTTGCCATTTGTTCACTTCGTTTCAAATGACAAGTGCGGGTTTATCAAACAATACCTTCTCGTTTAGAATGTAACTTTTGTTCCATACAGCCAATTTATTCCATGTTATCTTTGCCCACAATTTTTTACTATGCAATTACCTGAAATTCTTTCTGCACTTGGCCTTTCCAAAGACAATCCCGGTGTTTCAACCGGATTTTCGTTTAATGGAGGCAGTGGATCAACCCTTGAGTCTTTTACTCCGGTTACCGGAGAATTAATAGCCCGTGTTACCTCGGCCACAGAAGCCGAATACAACCAGGTAGTAGAAGTATCGCAAAATGCTTTTATAGAATGGCGCAATTGGCCTGCACCAAAACGAGGAGAAGTAGTTAGACAATTTGGAGAGGAGCTTCGCAAATTTAAGGATCCCCTTGGCCGATTGGTTTCCTGGGAAATGGGGAAAAGTCTGCGTGAAGGATTGGGCGAAGTGCAGGAAATGATTGACATTTGTGATTTTGCCGTTGGATTAAGTCGGCAATTGTATGGTTTAAGCATGCACAGCGAACGACCCAACCACCGGATGTATGAACAATGGCATCCAATAGGAGCGGTTGGGATTATTTCAGCCTTTAATTTTCCGGTTGCCGTATGGAGTTGGAATTCGGCAATTGCCTGGGTTTGTGGAGATGTTTGTATTTGGAAACCTTCGGAAAAAACCCCTTTAACTTCTGTTGCTTGTCAAAAAATAATTTCGGAAGTTTTTAGAAGAAATGCTGTACCGGAAGGTGTTTCTTGTTTGGTGAATGGAGGAGCAGAACTAGGCAAATTACTTTCGGCAGACACCCGTATTCCGTTGGTTTCGGCCACAGGCAGCACCCGAATGGGAAAAGCGGTGGCAGTTGCTACAGCTGCCCGACTTGGTAAAAGCTTATTAGAACTGGGCGGAAACAATGCTATTATTATCACTGAAAATGCCGATTTAAATATTGCATTAATTGGAACCGTTTTTGGTGCGGTAGGAACTGCCGGACAGCGTTGTACAACCACCCGCAGGTTAATTATACACGAAAGCATTTACGACAAGGTAAAAGAGCGTTTGGTTTCGGCTTATTCCCAATTAAAAATTGGCAACCCATTGGACGATTTGGTTCATGTAGGTCCATTAATTGATGCCGATGCGGTAAAAAACTACCAAAACACCTTGACAAAAATTAAGGAGCAAGGAGGAAAAATGGCTGTTGAGGGCGGTGTTTTAGAAGGAGGGGTTTATGCCAGCGGTTGTTATGTTAAACCCTGCATAGCTGAGGTTGAAAACCATTATGAAATTGTTCAGCACGAAACATTTGCTCCAATTTTATATCTGATAAAATATAGCAACCTGGAAGAGGCGATACGTTTACAAAATGCGGTACCCCAAGGTTTATCTTCGGCCATAATGACCACCGACATGCGTCAAGCAGAGTTGTTTCTTAGTGCCCGAGGAAGCGATTGTGGAATAGCCAATGTGAATATTGGTACCAGTGGAGCAGAGATTGGTGGAGCTTTTGGTGGAGAGAAAGAAACCGGTGGTGGTCGCGAGTCGGGAAGTGATTCCTGGAAAGCCTATATGCGTCGCCAAACCAACACCCTTAATTATGGATCGGAATTACCCTTGGCCCAAGGCATTAGTTTTTCATTGTAGTTAACGATAAAAAGAGCAGCATTTCATACAATAACCAACCTTATCCCTGGCAAGCATGAAAAGAACCGAATCAGAAAAGCTATTTGAAAAAGCGAAGAATTATTTTCCGGGAGGAGTAAACAGTCCGGTTAGGGCTTTTCGATCTGTTGGAGGAACCCCTTTGTTTATTGAAAAAGGGAAAGGCAGTAAATTATTTGATGCGGACGGAAATGAGTTTATTGATTATTGTTGTAGTTGGGGTCCATTAATTTCGGGGCATGCCAATCCGGTTGTGGTGGAAGCCATAACCCGAGCAGCCATGGATGGAACCTCTTTTGGGGCGCCTACCCGTAAGGAAAACGAACTTGCCGAACTAATACTTTCCAACCACAGGTACATTGAAATGTTGCGTTTTGTTAGCTCAGGTACAGAAGCAGTAATGAGTGCCATTCGTTTGGCGAGGGGTGTAACTAAGCGAGCTAAAATTCTGAAGTTCGAAGGGTGTTATCATGGACATGTTGACGCCTTGTTAGTTAAGGCCGGATCGGGCTTAGTTACCTTTGGGAATAGCAGTTCTGATGGAATACCGGAGGCTGTTGTAAAAGAAACCATTACCATACCATTGGATGATGAAAATTTAGTAGAAGAAGCCTTCACACTTTATGGTGATGATATTGCAGCAATAATTATTGAACCGGTTCCGGCAAATAATGGACTCTTGCTTCAGCGGAAATCCTTTTTAGAATTTCTTCGAAAAATAACCCAGCAATATGGCTCTCTGCTTATTTTCGACGAAGTAATTAATGGATTTCGAATAGGATTTGAAGGAGCGTCAGGGTATTATGCCATACAACCCGACATTATCACTTTTGGAAAAATAATTGGTGGAGGTTTACCGGTTGGGGCATATGGAGCAAGCGCTGAAATTATGCGAAACATTTCACCGGAAGGCAAGGTTTACCAGGCAGGAACATTAAGTGGAAACCCTATGGCCATGGCTGCCGGAAAAGCACAGTTGGGCCTTTGTTTACAACCCGGCTTTTACGAAGGAATTGCCCAAAAGTGTGAGCAATTAAGTTCATCTTTAGAGGCACATGCCCTTTCCAGGGGACTTCCATTCAAAGTTATCCGAATTGCCTCTATTTTTTGGATAGCCTTTTCAGATTTGGATGCCATCCGAACTGACAGCCAAATAGACCCCAAAAGCATGGAAAATTTCAAAAAGTTACATGCCTTTTTGTTGGAAAATGGCGTTTACCTAGGTCCATCGGGGTATGAAGTAGGCTTTGTTTCATCAGCACATACCGATGAAGACATTTCCTATACCCTTTCAAAAATGAAGCAAGGCTTAGATTTGTTGTAATGTCACAACAACTTCTAACTGCGCTTTTAAAGGGTTATGAACAAGCCTTAGGCCTTCATTTTGAAAAATACCACCATCATGCCATTCGGGTTTACCATTTTTCTGTTCGTTTGGCCGGGGCAAGTGAGGATGAAGATGAAAGGTATTTATTAGCTGTTTCGGCAGCCTTTCATGATTTGGGAATTTGGACTCATGGCACCTTTGATTATTTAGGACCATCGGAGCTATTGGCAAAAGATTTTCTAATAAAGCAGGGCAGGCCGGAATTAATACCGGATGTACTTGCCTTTATCGATTTACATCACAAGCTAAGACCCATTCGGGATAATAGGTTGGCCGAGGCCTTTCGAAAAGCTGATTTGATTGATTTAAGTTTAGGTTTGATACGATTTGGCATTTCATCGGAGTTGTGGAGCGATTTAAATCTGCGGTTTCCGAAGAAGGGATTTCATCGATTTATTGGAGGAAAGATCGTTAAAAGCATCCTTCAACACCCGTGGAATCCATTACCGATAGTTAAATGGTAAAGAAGGGATTGGTTAAAAAAGGAAGGAAAAGTTACCAAGCTCAGGAGTTGCGCGGATCTCGGGTAACGATAGAGGCAAGTAGCCCACAGGACACCTACGGCGATAGCCTAGGTGGACGAGGACTACAGCCGATAGCGTGACCGGTTTTGCCCTTGCCGGGCTGTCCGTGTTGCACCCAAGTAAAGTAGGGCAAAAGCGGGACCCGCCAAAACTTCAAGGCCTAACACATTCATAAAGTATTAGCCTAAGAGTTGCAGTTTAACCACCGCCACAACGGCAATCATTACCCAAAGCAAAAGTTCACCTACAAACTTGGATGCCAATTGATTAAAGAAATTGGCAAACATGAAAGACAAAGGTAAAACCAGCATCATGGTTGCTGAATTAGACCAATATTGGGTAAAAACCACAATAATTGCACTGATAATCAAGCTAAAAAACACATTGGTCAGGTACTTTTGGGCCTTTACTTTCCCTGTATTCATTAGGCTAACATGGATAAGCAAGGAAAGAAGGAACAAGATACCTGTGAAGAGGATAAAAAGTATATTGGAATTGGTAAATTTGAAATCCCATACCCAATCTAAAATACCCTCAACGAAGATGGAATAGGCCTTTTGATAAAGTTCATCGTTCAAATAATAATAGGAAAACAGATAAACAAAGGGCAACAGGAAGGCAATAAACCCAACGGACCATTCTCTCCAGTTAAAGGATCTCAATACTGCCAGAGAAATTAGCAAACCGGGGAATTGAAAAACCAGAGGAAAATAAACCAATGCTCCTAAAGAAAGGAGTAAAAATCCGAGGAAAATTTCGTTCATACACTTATCTTCCCGGTAAGTAGCAAAAATAAACCACCAACTACCCATGAGGAATAAATTGCCTAAAAGGGCGGGGTTGAGGCGGTGATCGTCAGGGAAAACAGCAATAAAAAGCAGGTACATGAGAGCCGGCAGTTGATTGGCCTTGCTTCTCATTTCGAAGGTTTCGTTTAGTCCATTAATAAGCAAAGCCCCACCAAACGAAGCCAGCAATGCCAAACTGAGAGACAAAAACCTGAATTGAGAAAAAAGAGAAACTAACCAGGTGTAGCCTACCATGGTTTTGGAAGGAACTTCGATAAAAGCAGTTTGGTTTAATGCCGGAAACCAGGCCAAGAGGCCAATAATGAACAGCAAAATATAAGTTTCTGCCCTACCCGACTTAAACAATTGTAACATTCTTCTTGATGTTTTTTCTTGCGAGTACGAAGGAAATCTAAAATTTTATACTTTCGCAGCAGAAATAAAAAAATACTGAACAATGGATTATCTATTTCGTCCCCTGGGAAAATTATTCGAAGCTACCTTTCCACTTATTAAAGGAGCCGGTCCAAGTTTTAACATGATTATGCTTGGAGTAGCCTTTATTGCCAGTTGTATTTGGGTTGCGTTAATGATTAAATTTCAAAAGGACGAAGTTCCCAACCGCTAATCAAGCCTTACCATATTGATTAAAGCCGTCCGATTTGGTTGGGGCGGCTTTTTTTGTTTTAACCCTGTTCAACTTTAGTAATTACATGAGTCAATTGACCCTTTTTAATACCCTTTCCCGAAAGAAAGAAGCATTTCAGGCACTTAATCCACCGTTTGTTGGGATGTATTTGTGCGGACCAACCGTTTATGGAGATGCGCATCTTGGACATGCACGTCCGGCGATAACCTTTGATGTTTTGTATCGGTGGTTAAAGCACAGCGGATACAAAGTACGATATGTTCGGAACATTACCGATGTAGGTCATTTAGAAAACGATGCTGATGCCGGCGAGGATAAAATTGCTAAAAAAGCCAAGGTGGAGCAATTGGAACCGATGGAAATTGCCCAGCGCTATACCGATAATTACGCTCGCGACATGGAGGCTTTGAATATTTTGAGGCCAAGTATTGAACCAAGAGCATCGGGACATATCGTGGAGCAGATTGAAATGATTCAGGAAATAGTGCAAAAAGGCTTGGCTTATGAGGTAAATGGTTCGGTTTATTTTGATGTACCCAAGTACCACCAAACCCAGCATTACGGAAAATTATCGGGAAGAGTAATAGAAGATTTATTAGCCAATACCAGGGAAGACCTGGAGGGACAAGGAGAAAAACGAAGCACCTTGGATTTTGCGCTATGGAAAAAGGCTTCACCTGAGCACATTATGCGCTGGAATTCGCCTTGGGGTGAAGGATTTCCGGGATGGCATATTGAATGTTCGGTGATGAGTAGCAAATACCTGGGTAACACTTTTGATATTCATGGTGGAGGGATGGACTTACTTTTTCCACATCACGAGTGCGAAATAGCCCAAAGCCATGGAGCCAACAACTGTGATCCGGCCAGGTATTGGGTTCATAACAATATGATTACCATCAACGGACAGAAGATGGGAAAATCGTTGGGCAATTTTATCACCTTAGGCCAATTTTTTACGGGAGACCATCCGGCTTTGGAACAAGCATACAGTCCAATGGCCATTCGTTTCTTTATTCTGATGGCCCATTACCGAAGCACGGTTGATTTCTCCAATGAAGCTTTACAGGCTGCCGAAAAAGGTTTGAAACGCTTATTGGCCGCCTATAAGTCACTTCAAAGCTTTACACCCAACCAATTTAGTGGAAAAAATACAGCTCTGGACCAGGAGAGTCTTGACAAATTAAAAGCCTGTGCTGATTTTATGAACGATGATTTGAATACGGCGGAAGTAATAGCTCGCTTATTTGAGTTGTCTGGAACCATTAACAGTTTGAAGGATGGACACCTAAAACCTGCTGATATTTCAGAAGAAACTATACTTCAACTTAAAGATGGATTCAAGCTGTTTTTGGTAGATATTTTAGGATTTCAACCGGAGACAGGTCAAGGTGATGGGAAGCTGGTAGAAGGGTTGATGCAATTAATTATTGAACTTCGGTTACAAAGTAGAGCCAATAAAGATTGGGCTACATCAGATAAAATCAGGGATAGTTTGCTTGGAGTAGGAATTAAACTGAAAGATGGCAAGGAAGTTACCAGTTGGGAGGTTTAGCTTCTAATCCTTAAAGAATCCTGTTCCCTTTCCAAGGTTTATGCTGTATGAAAGTTGAAATCCAAGTGTGTTTTCCAATGGACTTCTTTGGGAGGTATTTGGAATAAGGTAGAAAAGGTTTATTCCGGCACCCCAAAGGCCAAAACCTCCGCCAATAGTGGTGTATTGCCTTCCACCTTTCCATTTACTCTCATAAAAATAACCTGTTCTTAAAGCCCAATAAATTCGATTGTTGAGTACGTGTCGGGTTTCGAAACCAACAATATGGTTTACTTCGGCCCACTCTTCTTTCGAGCCATAGGGTGCATCGGCAAAGGAAGTAAATAGTGCGGCTAGTGAGCTGACATTTGGATTTTTTCCTTTGGCTATAATTTTATTGCCATTGGCATCTTCGAGAATTTGTCCATTGGCATTGGTAGCATAAACCGGTGGCGTTGGAACCAGAAGTTTATTTACTTCATATCCCAAATCAAAAGCGAAATAGGAGTTATTCCCCGCCTTTTGCCTGAAGGTAATTCCACATCCTATTCTTAAATTTTGAGGAAGGAAATCCTTTTGGATTTTGGTTGAACTATACGAAATTTTTGTTCCTATGTCTTGAAGACAAAGTCCGATTCCCCATTGTAATTTGCCCGTTGAATAAAGTTGAACCGTATCCCTGTAAAGAAAACCCCAATTTGTGCTAAATGCCCTACCAACTGAACCTGTGCCACCATTAAAATAACCGCCTGTAAGATTGGAATTAATATACCTAAGGCCTAATCCAAGTTTAAAAGTTCTTCCCAAAGAAACAGCGTAATTAAGGGTAGTCGCAAATTCATTGGGCTTATATTGACCAATATTATTGCCTGTATTATCTGTAAATGTTATTGGGCCCATTGAAAAATATACGAATTCAACCCCTATTGTATGCCTTTTATGAAAGGCAAAGGCAAAATTGCCACTACTGTAATTTATATCAGGAACCAAAGCCCTTAGCCAGGGTAAATAAGTAAATTGGCCATAAATGTTTTTTCTACCTGTTGCAAGTAGGGCAGGATTGCCTGCAAATCCAGCACCTTGGTAAAATGAAGAAGTTGCAGTTCCTAAACCACCTTTCCCTAATGAAACAATATCGTTATTAATAGTAAGGAATGGTACAGCTGTTATAATGGTGTTTAAGGTCTGCTGGTTGCCGGTTGTAGAATTGGCTGATTGCCCTATGCTAAATAAGGGCAAAAACAAAATAATATAGAATTTTATAAAGCGGTTACCACCCATTATCTGTTGAATTTGAATCAATAAACTTCTTTAAATTATTTGAATTCTTTAATAGAATTCTTTTAATTTCTTCATGTATTAATCCAACAGGTAAGGTATGGATTTTTTCCAATGCATTTCTAGTAGGACCTCCATTCTGAGGTAAATTATAAGAATGAAAAAAATTTGTAAATTTTAAACGATAACCATTATCTGTAATAATAAATAAAACATCACATTCGAATGAACAATTGGTCATTTTTTGGCCATTTGTGAAATTAAACCTATCATCCAAACTTTTTAAAATCGAAAATTGAATCCTATTTGGAAAACTAACATCCATTTTAACTGCATTTAATTTATTAGCCCATGATTTTGCTAATTCCAATTTCCTAGCCTCTGACAATCCGGTTGTATTTTCCATTTGGACAAATTCATACTTTCCTGTTTCAAGGTTTTTATCCAATCGACCTTTTACATCATCATTTGATGGTTCTGATTCCTTTACTACCTTCTCTTTGAGGTGTTGATTATTTTGACTTTGAAACTTTGGTTTTTCTGCAATAGACTTAGAAATAATACTTAGCGAATACCCTTTAGTTTCATATTCCTTTAATTTGACAATTTCTTCATTTGACAATTTAGCTTTTAACCTTAGCACTAATAGTAAAACCTTATCCGAAATTCCATATGACTTTATTCTATTCGCCTGATCCAATTCTTCAAATCCATAATTCCCAATAATTATTGAATCGATTACCATTGGACTTTGCCTACCTGCCTCCATCATTTCAATCTTTTCATCGGTAGTTAGATTTTGACAAAAACTTGTAAAAGTTAAAAAAAACCCAAATAATATCAAACAAAGCGATTTAATCATGTTCTTTTATTGCAGCAATATTATTAATTTTAAATCAAATATACAATAAAAAAACAAAAAAGCCCAACCAAACTTAACGCTTGGTTGGGCTTTGCCAATTTTCTAAAGTATGCCTTATTTCTCTACCGAATAATCGCTCAAAGAAACCTCCTTGGTTCCACCATTGTATTCAGCATTAACTCCAATCATGGAATTGGTAAGGTTTGCGTTTCTAAGCTTGGTTCCTTTTTGGATAATCGAGTTAGAAACTATAGTGTTTTCTACTATACAACCATCTCCTAATGAAACATGGGGTCCAACAACGCTGTTTTTCAACTTCACATTTTCGCCAATAAAGCAAGGAGGAATAATTACTGAACCCTCATTAGAAACAGAATCAGCAACCAACTTCTTGTCTTTATCAAACTCCAAAACCCTTGCATTGGTGTAAACTGTGGCATCTTTGTTACCGCAATCCAACCATTCGGTTACAGCACCCGGTACAAATTTAACCCCTTTGGTTTTCATGTTTTCCAAAGCATTGGTTAATTGATACTCCCCTTTATCTTTAATATCGTTATCGAGCAAGTATTTTATTTCTTCTCTTAAGTTGTCGCCATCTTTGAAATAATAAATACCAATTATGGCTAGATCGGAAATAAACTCGGCCGGTTTTTCTACAAAATCGGTTATTACACCTTCACCATTTAATTTAACCACACCAAATTGTCTAGGATCATCGATTCGGTTTACCCAAATAATTCCTTCTTTATTGCTATCCAACACAAAATCGGCTTTGAACAGGGTGTCGGCAAAGGCAACAACCACTTTACCGGTTAAGGAAGGTTCTGCACAATAAATAGCGTGTGCAGTACCCAAAGCAGTTTCCTGGTAATAAATACTGCCTTTGGCGCCCAGTTTTTCGGCAACTGCAACCAGGTCCTTTTCAACCTCTTTTCCGAAGGTTGGCCCGATAATATAGGCTATTTCATCCACTTTTTCATCGCATATGCGGGTAATATCTTCCACGATGCGCTGAACCATGGGTTTTCCCGCTACATGGATTAATGGTTTTGGAGTTACAAGGGTTGCTGGACGAAGCCTAGTGCCACGACCGGCCATTGGTACGATTATTTTCATTGATGCCTATAAAGTTAGCGTAGAATTTTCTCAGCGGCAGTAATAATTCAGTTGTATCGGTTGCAAACTTATTTGAATTTTTCATACTTCATAGCAGAAATCTTTTTTGGTGTTAACATTGCAATCTGAATAACCACATTGTACCACGATTTTTGGCCATGAACCACCGGACCTTTTCTATTGTTTTGTCTGGAATTTTAAGTTTTGGACTACTTTCCATTCTTCCGGGTTGCAAATCCGGTTCGGTACAATTGGTTTCTAAGGAGGATAAACTCATTTCAATTAGGGCAGATTCACTGGCAATTGATCGAGTTACCGATTCCATCATTCAACCGTTCCGTCAAACATTGGCTCAGGAAATGAACAAGGTGTTGGTAAATGCCGATTTCCCAATAGAAAAAGCATTACCCGAAAGCAGTTTAGGTAACTTGGTTACTGACATTTGCCGAAAACGCTGTTCGTTACCTTCCGATTTTAGCATTCTAAACAATGGAGGATTGAGAGTGGCCCTGCCTCAGGGTGCTATTACCAAAGGGAAAGTATTTGAATTAATGCCTTTCGACAACGAGATTGTGGTGGTTACTATTTCCGGAGAACGAATGAAAGAATTGTTCGAATACATTGCTACCAATAAAGGCATTCCGGTTTCGGGCCTAAAAGGACGATTGCTTTCCAACGGAATGACCGAAGTTTACATTGGTGACCAAGCCTTTGACCCTTCCAAAAATTACCGAATTTGTACAACAGACTACTTAGCAAACAACGGAGACAAAATGAGTTTTTTCTCCAAGCCCATTCAGTTGGAGGCCACAGGCTATAAATTAAGAGATGCCTTAATTGATGAATTTACCCAATTGGGATTGGAGGGAAAAAGCCTAAATCCAAGAACCGACGGACGTTTAAGAAATTAGTTTAACCTAACCCAAACACTCCTTACACATCCAACCAAACCATCGTTTAAGTCCGATTTAATCAAAATCGTACAGGACTATTATTTCCCATTCATTCCCTTATCTTTGACCCTTCTTTTTCCAACATATGAAAAAAATCAGTCTAATTCTTATTTCGGCCGTTGTGGCACTTTTAACTGCTTGCAGTGATAAACCAAGCGGAAATTTTGAAACCGCCAAAAACGACCCCTTGGATGCCCGCATCTACACGCTGGACAATGGTCTTAAAGTATACATGACAGTGTACAAAGATGCCCCACGTATTCAAACTTATATTGCTGTAAAAGCCGGAAGCAAGAACGACCCCAGCGATGCAACCGGATTAGCACATTACCTTGAACATATGTTGTTTAAAGGTACCGATCAATACGGAACCCTCGATTACGCCAAAGAAGAAGTGGAATTGAAAAAAATCGAGGAACTGTATGAAGTGTATCGCAAAACCACCGACAAAAACGAACGTAAAAAGCTTTACCACCAAATCGATAGTATTTCCGGAGTGGCAGCAAAATTTGCAATTGCCAACGAATACGACAAAATGATGGCTGCCATCGGTGCAAAAGGTACCAATGCTTACACCTGGGTAGAACAAACAGTTTATGTAAATGATGTTCCTTCTAACCAATTGCATAAATGGCTAAAAATCGAAGCAGAACGCTATCGCAAACCGGTACTTCGTATTTTCCATACCGAGTTGGAAGCTGTTTATGAGGAGAAAAATATCTCACTTGATGAAGACCAAAGCAAAGTTTGGGATAACCTTTTTGCCGGATTGTTTCCAACCCATACTTACGGTACTCAAACAACTATAGGAACCATAGAACACCTTAAAAATCCGAGTATTAAAAAAATCAAGGAATACTATAATTCCTGGTATGTTCCTAACAACATGGCTATTTGCTTAAGCGGCGATTTTGACCCTGATTCTGCTATTGCTTGGGTTCAAAAAGAGTTTGGAAGCATGGTTAAAAAAGAAGTTCCAAGCTTTACCCCTCCGGTAGAAAAAGCCATTACGGCACCTGTAATTAAAGAGGTTGTTGGTCCGGAATCTGAAGAAGTTGACATGGCCTTCCGGTTTGCAGGATACAACTCCAAAGAAGCGGAAATCGCCGAATTGGTGGATGGTCTTCTTTTCAACGGAACTGCCGGTTTAATCGATCTTGACCTGGTTCAACAACAAAAAATCCTGGAAGGCAGCTCCGCATTTATTGGTATGAAAGATTATTCTGCCCATATTATTTCAGGAAAAAATAAAGAAGGTCAGAAATTAGAAGAAGTAAAGGATCTTATCTTAACTGAAATTGAAAAACTTAAAAAAGGTGATTTTCCTGATTGGTTAATTACTGCTGTTGTAAATGACCTAAAAAGAAGAAAATCAAAAGAATACGAAAGCAACAATGGCCGTGCAAACGCCTTTGTAAATGCCTTCGTTTTGGATGTTCCCTGGCAAGATTACGTAGATCGTATGGATCATATTTCTTCCATTACCAAAAAGGACATCATAGATTTTGTGAAAACTCACTATACCAACAACTATGTAGTGGTTTACAAACGTACCGGAGAAGATAAAAATGTAGAAAAAGTTGAAAAACCGGCAATCACTCCTGTTGAAGTTAATAGAGATTCTCAAAGTGCTTTTGTAAAAAATGTGGTTGAAGAAAAAGTGGCTGATGTTGAACCTGTGTTTGTCGACTTCTCTAAAGAAATTACCAAAACCGAATTAAACGGTGGCGCCCTTTTATTCAGCAAAGAAAACACCGACAACAACTTATTCGACCTGGCCTATTTTATTCCAAAAGGCAAAAACGAAGACCGTAAATTAAACCTAGCGGTTGAATACCTTCCGTTTTTGGGAACAGATAAAATGAGTGCAGCCCAGATACAACAAGAGTTTTATAAATTAGGTTGTACTATGTCGGTAAACACTTCCGAAGAAGAAACGGTATTGGCCATTGAAGGACTGGATGAAAACAGGGAAAAAGCCATTGCCTTATTCGAAGATTTAATTACCCACGCTAAAGCCGATCCAATTGCTTACCAAAACGTGGTGGAAAACATTCTTAAGTCAAGGGCTAACGACAAACTAAGTCCTGAAGTTATACTATGGAGAGGACTTCTTAACTATGGAACTTACGGAAGCAAAAACCCATTTACCAATATTCTAACCGAGGCTGAATTAAAGGCGATTAATCCGGAAGAGTTAACCGCCATAATCCATACCATATTCCACATCGAACATGAAGCCTTTTATTACGGACCTTCTTCATCCGATGCTGTAAAAGCCGATTTAGAGAAAAACCATAAAGTGCTGGCTCCATTAGAAAAAGTAGCCAAATCGGATGCCTTTGTTGAGCAAGTTACCGATAAGCCAATGGTGCTTTTCGTAAATTATCCGGGTATGAAACAGGCAGAAATTATGATGATAAACAAGGGAGAGTTGTATAACAAATCCATTGTACCTAATCAGGTTTTGTTTAACGAGTACTTTGGCGGAGGTATGCAAAGTGTCGTTTTCCAGGATTTAAGAGAAAGTAAAGCCTTGGCTTACAGCGCTCGCAGCACCTACAATTCGCCTAGCAAAAAAGAACGTTCTCACTACAATATTGCTTATATCGGAACCCAATCGGATAAACTTCCCGAGGCAATGAAAGGTATGAACGACCTACTTACTACTATTCCCGAATCGGGTAAATTGTTCGATGCCAGCAAGGAGGCCATTCTCAACAAATACCGCACCGAGCGCATTACCAAATCCGGGGTATTAAGCTATTTCCGAAGAATGCGCAAATTGGGCCTAGACTACGATATCCGTAAGGACAATTTTGAATTTGTAGGAAAATCAGGGCTTCAGGATGTGAAAAACTTCCATAAAACCTATGTAAGCGGCAAACCAAAGATAATTCTGGTGCTGGGCGATAAAAATGTGCTCGACAAAAAAGCATTGGCCGCTTATGGCGAAATCAAAGAGTTGAGTTTAAAGGAAATATTTGGATATTAAGCCCTTGTTTCTGATGCAAGAACCCGGGAGATTTTTATTTTCCGGGTTTTTTTCTTTTTGAAAACAATCGTTCGCTGCCCGAAAAATCTTCAGCCCCGTCTTCGCCCATAGTTTGCCCGGCGAGTTTTATTCAATTTTTCAGGTTGTTGCAAGGGGCAAAGCTATTTGGCTCAACCGGGTTTAGCTTAGATACTGTTGGCTTTCAAAGTATCAGAAGCCGAAAACGCCTGTTACCCAAGTGCCAACTACTTCTACTATTCTTCCCAAAGAAACCACCGTTAGATTAAGCTTAAATTGGGACAATTAATTAAAGCAAGGTTACTATCGTACCCAAGAATTGGTCTTTATCGGTCACAGACCGATTTCTCAGTGGTTCAGGTTGCAAACCTGAACCGGCGGG
>JAIBAJ010000089.1 GCA_019695265.1 Bacteroidia bacterium
AGGTGAATTGATGGTGATGGACCTGGATTCTAACCTGCTTAAACAATATAGCCGTAACCTGATGTGCCCCAGTACGGGAATTAGTTACGAAGATCCTCAACCCAATACCTTTTCTTTTAATTCACCTTACGGAGCTTGTCCAAAATGCCACGGACTTGGAACTGTAGCCGAAATTGACCGGAAAAAGCTCATTCCCGACGATAAGAAAAGTATAAAAAAGGGTGGAATCGCTGCCTTGGGGGAATACAAGAACAATTGGATTTTTACCCAAATTCAGGCCATTGCCGATAAACATTCTTTTAGCCTCGATGATGCCATTTCCGATATTCCGGATGAAGGCATGGACGCTATTTTATTCGGTTCGGATGAAATGCTGAAAGTAAAGGCGGAAGACGGAAAATCAAGCTCCTTTGCCATGAGCTTTGAAGGGTTGGTGAATTTTCTGCTGCGTCAAAGCCAGGAAGCAAGCTCCAAAACAGAATTGAACTGGATTCGGGGTTTCTTAAACCGGGTAGAATGTCCGGTTTGCCTGGGCGCTCGCTTGAAAAAGGAAGCTCTCTGGTTCAAAATCGATAACCACAACATCGCCGATCTATGTCGAATGAACATTTCAGATCTTGGTAAATGGTTCGAAACAGTTGAAGATAAGTTGGACGAAAGACAGGCTCTAATATCTAAAGAAATTTTAAAAGAAATCCGCTCAAGGGTGGGTTTTCTTTTCGATGTTGGACTTACTTACCTTACCCTCGATCGAAATGCCCGAAGTCTTTCAGGTGGTGAAGCTCAACGCATCCGGTTGGCTACCCAAATCGGTTCTCAACTGGTGGGTGTGCTTTATATTCTGGACGAACCCAGCATCGGCCTCCACCAGCGTGACAATACCCGATTAATCGATGCCTTGAAAAAACTCCGCGATACCGGAAATTCGGTTTTGGTGGTGGAACATGATAAGGATATGATGATGGAGAGTGATCACCTCATTGATATTGGCCCGGGTGCCGGAATCCATGGTGGGAAAATTGTGGCCCAAGGAACACCCACCGAAGTTGCAAACGCAGGTACCATTACCGCCGATTACCTGCTTGGAAAAAAAGAAATCAAAGTACCCGTTGAACGTCGTAAAGGAAATGGTGAATTTCTGGTCTTAAAAGGTGCAAAAGGGAATAACCTCCGCAACCTTACCGTAAAGTTTCCGCTAGGCAAATTTATTTGTGTAACAGGTGTTTCAGGTAGCGGAAAGTCAAGCCTAATAAGCGAAACCTTGTACCCTGTATTGTCAAGGCATTTTTACAAAAGCGAAGATAAACCCCTTGAATACGATAAAATTGAAGGACTGGAATTCCTCGATAAATGCATTGAAATTGACCAAAGTCCAATTGGTCGAACCCCGCGTAGCAATCCGGCAACCTACACCGGCGTTATGGACGAAATCCGCAACTTGTTCGCTAATTTGCCCGAAGCAAAAATAAGAGGCTACAAACCCGGGCGTTTTTCGTTCAATGTAAAAGGTGGTCGCTGCGAAACCTGTCAGGGAGCTGGCATGAAAACCATCGAAATGAATTTTTTGCCCGATGTGTATGTGCAGTGTGAAACCTGTCAAGGCAAGCGCTACAACCGCGAAACCCTCGAAATTCGCTACAAAGGAAAAAGTATCAATGATGTGCTTAACATGGACATCGATACTGCCGTGGAGTTTTTCGAAGCCGTGCCTTACATCGTGCGAAGTATTCGGTCGTTGAAAGAGGTTGGACTGGGCTATATTACACTGGGTCAGCAAAGTACAACCTTAAGCGGTGGTGAAGCCCAGCGAATTAAATTGGCTACCGAACTTCAAAAAAGAGATACCGGAAAAACTATTTATATCCTCGATGAACCCACTACGGGTCTGCATTTCGAAGATATTCGTATCCTGCTCGAAGTGCTGAACAAGCTGGCAGATAAAGGAAATACCATTGTGGTGATTGAGCACAACATGGATATTATTAAAATGGCCGATCACATTATTGATATTGGTCCCGAAGGCGGAAAAGGTGGTGGAACCATCGTTTGCGAAGGAACTCCTGAAAAAGTAGCAAAGCTTAAAAACAGTATTACCGCCGAATATCTGAAGCGTGAATTGTAGTTTTCTTTGGAAAAAGATCGTTCGCTGCCCGAAAAATCGATATCCCCGTTATCGCCTATAGTTTGCCAACAACAGCTTGTTGCATGTTGCCATCTGTTTTGCCTGGCAAAGCTATTTGGCTCTACCGGGTTTAGCTTAATGTCTTCAACTCTTTTAATAATCGATATCGGGTAGGGTGTTTCATACTCAAATAGCTGAAAACGATTGGGTTGCCGGTTCGAAGGGCGGCTTCAAGGGTTTGCACCTTTGCTGCAGTTAATAAAAACAGATGAACCATCCTAATCTAAACCCGATAGAGGCAAATAGCTTTGCGGCTCCTGAAGCCTGGTCGAAGCTCCGGATCGGGTTTTCCTCAGGATACCCGGTAGTTGCACACCGCAAACTATAGCCGATAGCGGGGCAGAAGATAATTCGGGGTACTGAAGATTGTTTTCTAATAAAAACAGCCTTAACCACCTAGGCAAGCTCCGGAGATAATCCTATTACGGCAGTCAGCCGAATGGAAAAAGAAATTTAGGGAAATTGTATTTAAAAGAGGTACTTTCGCTCAAACCAATCACACCATACCAGTTTCAGAAAACCATGTTTGGAGGCTTTTTAAAGAATTTTTTTCCCGGTTCAAATACCGGAAAGCAAGCCTCGTTGAATCGATTTCCTTACCTTGGAAAATACGATGAAACCAGGCCCAAAGAGAAAAGAGCTTCGCTTTGCTGGGCACCGGGAACCAATATGTATTTTACCCAAAATGGAGAGGTGAAAGTGTGTTGCCATAACATGGAATTTGTTGCCGGAAAATACCCGGAACAGCGTTTAAAGGAGATTTGGAAAAGTGCTTCGGCTCAACTAATGCGAGCCGATATGAAAAACTATACCTTGGGTAAGGGCTGTGAAATTTGTAAAATGGACTTGGAATCCGGTGCTTTTGAAGAGGTGAGAGCCAGGCATTTTGATCACATTCCAATTCACCCGGAATATCCTACCCAAATGGAATTTTTGCTCACCAATACCTGTAACCTGGAATGCGTGATGTGTGTGGGTAAATTTTCGTCATCGATTCGAAAGAACGTAGAAAATTTGCCTCCGATTCCCTATGTGTATGACGATGCTTTTTTAGAAGAGTTAGAAGAGTTTATACCGTATTTAAAAGAAACTCGATTTAGTGGGTCGGGTGAAGCTTTCCTAATCGATGCCAATTATCAGATATGGGAGAAGTTGGTCAGGCTAAATCCGAATTGCAAAATTATGGTTCAAACCAATGGAACCGTGCTCAATAATCGGGTAAAGGAAATTTTAGAAAAAGGGAATTTTCACATTGGAGTAAGTCTGGATTCACTAAAAAAAGAAGTGTTTGAAGGGATTAGACCCAATGCTAAGTTTGAAAGGGTTTTAGAGCATATTGAGTTTTTTGCTGAGTACTGTAGGCAAGGAAATCGGAAATTTAATATTAGTACCTGCGTTATGCGGCAAAATTGGAAAGAAATGCCTGATTTTGTGAAGTTTAGTAATGGATTGGGCGCAGTTCAAACCTTTCATAAAGTGTGGAATCCACGAAAATTTGCTTTAAATAATTTGAGTTCTCAGGATTTGGATGCGATTTATTCCTATTTGGGACAGTACGATTTTGAAACCAATACCCACCTTCAAGCCTTGAATCGAAACCATTACCACTATTTTAAAAATGTGGTCGGTGATTGGAAATCGGAGGCAATTCGAAGAGAAAAAGAGCTGCAGCATATAAGCGATCGTGGAATAGAAAATGTAGTGAAGGAGTGGTGGGATGAAAAGAAAATGGAAGAGTTGGAAGCAGGAGTTAATACCGAGGAGGGTTTTGATGCTTTGAAAACGGTGATATACAATCGGATTCATTTTTATTTGGTTGAAAATCAAAATGATATGGAGGGAAATGTAGAACCCCGTTACCATCAGATTGTTTCTAAAATAGATAGTTTCTTGGGGTATTTGCCTTTAAAATCCTTGAAAGAAATGGCTTTAAAGGAAATGGTAAGGGTGGAAATTAAGTTTGTAGTAGATGCATTTGGCAATCATTCCACCATCGAGTTGTTAAAAATGGCCAAGGATCATCTTCATTTTTAGTTGTTTAAACTATTCTAAAACATCCATTTTACTTTAGATGAAGGTTTTAGAGTAAGCCATTCTTTGTTCGAAAAGGAAACGAATTACAATTTTTAGGTAGGGTATAATGGAAATGTAGCAAGATTGGAACTGATTGAGATGAACTCCGTACAAAGCCCGGTTTTAAACACAACCTTATCCATGGAAATTCGCAAAAAGGCCGAACAATGGCTTGGAAATGAATACGATGAACAAACTCGTGCAGCAGTAAAACAATTGCTGGAAACGGATGAAAAGGAACTGATAGATAGCTTTTATACTCAATTGGAATTTGGTACAGGTGGTTTGCGAGGGGTAATGGGAGTTGGAACCAACCGAATGAATATATATACGGTTATGATGGCCACCCAGGGATTGGCCACTTATATCAATCAGCAAGTTAAAGGAAAGGTGCCAAGGGTTGCAATTGCTTACGATAGCAGAAACAACAGTCCTTTATTTGCACGAAAGGCGGCTGAGGTATTGGCTGCAAATGGGATTGAAGCACATTTGTTTTCTGCCTTAAGGCCAACTCCATTGTTATCATTCGCTGTTCGTTATTTACAATGTCAATCGGGAATTGTGGTTACAGCTTCACATAATCCAAAGGAATACAATGGGTATAAAGTTTATTGGGAAGACGGTGGTCAAATTTTGCCACCCCACGATAAAAACATTATTTGGGAAGTAGAAAAGATACAAGGGTTTTCGGAAGTTAAAACTTCGTACAGTTCCGACTTAATAAAGGAAATAGGGGAGGAGGTTGAGCTAGCTTATTTAGAAGAGGTAAAAAAACTATCTTTATCCAAAGAGGCTGTTATTCGCCAAAACGGGTTGAAGATCGTTTACACCTCCTTGCATGGTACCGGAATTAGTTTATTACCAAAGTGTTTAGAGAATTTTGGTTTCAATAATGTACACATAGTACAAGAGCAAGCCATACCTGATGGAAATTTTCCAACGGTACATTCTCCGAATCCGGAGGAGCGGGCCGCCATGGCTATAGCAATGCAACAAGCCGATAAGCTAGGTGCTGATTTGGTTTTGGCAACTGATCCGGACAGTGATAGGGTTGGGATAGCTATACGCAACGAACAAGGTCAATTGGAATTGCTGAATGGAAACCAAACGGCTGTATTGTTGGTTAATTACCTTATTCAGAAGAACAAGGAAAATGGAAGTTTAAGATCCAATCATTTTGTAGGGAAAACCATTGTAACAACCTATATGCTGGATCGGATGGCCGAGAAAATGGGACTCAAGGTGTATAATGTTCTGACCGGGTTCAAGTATATTGCTGAATTGATAAGAAATTTAGAAGGTAAAGAAGTGTTTTTAGGTGGAGGAGAAGAGAGTTATGGCTATTTAGCCGGGGATTTTGTAAGGGATAAGGATGCCATTTTATCGGCTACCTTAATTGCCGAAATGTGTGCTTGGGCTGCAGATAATGGTAAGTCGTTGGCAACTTTACTGAAGGAATTGTACGTGGAATATGGCTTTTTTAAAGAAAGCTTGATATCGGTTACTAAGAAAGGCAAATCAGGCGTAGAGGAAATAGCAGGTTTGATGGAAAAGTTTCGTACCAATCCTCCATCCGTTTTAGGAGGTTTTAGCGTGGTTCGAATTAAGGATTTCAAAACTCAAAAAATAATTGATTTATCAGGTAATCCGGTTGGTCATACTCAATTACCAAAGAGTAATGTGTTGCAGTTTGAATTAGAAAATGGGTCGTTGGTAACCGTGAGGCCAAGTGGTACAGAACCAAAAATTAAATATTATTTCTCAGTGAATGAAAACTTGGATAATACAGCTAATTTTGCGGCTGTTGAAGGAGTTTTAAACGCTCGTCTTTCATCTTTGGAAGAAGCGATGAAATCCTTTTAATCCACCCTTTCATTTTTTGAGACCCATGCAGGAAACTATACTGATTTTAGATTTCGGATCACAATATACCCAATTGATTGCCAGGAGGGTTCGTGAGTTAAATGTGTATTGTGAAATTCATCCATACAACCATTTTCCTGAGCCGGGTCCGGAGGTTAAAGGAATCATTCTTTCAGGTAGTCCTTATTCGGTTAGGCAGGCCGATTCTCCAAGGGTAGATTTAGATAAGTTGAGAGGCCGTTTTCCGATTTTAGGAGTTTGTTATGGGGCTCAACTACTTTCCTATGTTTATGGGGGAGAGGTGATGGCTGCGGAAACCAGGGAATATGGAAGAGCTAACTTATCAATGGCATTGTCAAGCGATCGATTGTTTAATGGATTAAATGCCGGTTCCCAAGTTTGGATGAGTCATGCCGATACTATTATGAGTTTGCCATCCAATGCCTATTTCATCGCCAGTACAAGAGATGTTCGTGTGGCTGGATTTAAGTTTCAGGATGAAGAAACATACGGCATTCAATTTCACCCGGAGGTTACACATAGTACAGATGGGAAGAATTTGCTAAAGAATTTTGTTGTGGATATTTGTGGGTGCAAACAGTATTGGACTTCTGAATCGTTTATTAGCTTGACCGTAAATGAGTTAAGAGAGAAAATTGGGAACGATAAGGTTGTTTTAGGCTTGTCGGGTGGGGTTGATAGTACCGTAGCTGCAACCTTGTTGAACAAGGCAATTGGTGAAAATTTGCATTGTATTTTTGTAGATAATGGTTTGCTCAGGAAGAACGAGTTTGAGCAAGTCTTGGATCAATATAAGCATTTGAATTTAAATGTAAAAGGGGTTGATGCCAAGGATAGATTTTACAAGGAGTTAGCAGGAGTTAGCGATCCGGAGCAAAAGAGGAAAATCATTGGTAGAGTATTTATTGAGGTGTTCGATGAGGAGGCACATCAAATTCAAGATGTGAAATGGTTGGGACAGGGTACCATTTATCCGGATGTAATTGAATCAGTTTCGGTGAAGGGTCCTTCAGCTACCATTAAATCCCACCACAACGTTGGCGGACTTCCGGATTTTATGAAATTAAAAGTGGTGGAGCCTTTGCGCAGTTTGTTTAAAGATGAAGTAAGAAGGGTTGGACGAAGTTTAGGTTTGCATGAGGATTTATTGGGACGTCATCCTTTTCCTGGTCCGGGCTTAGCTATTCGGATTTTAGGTGATATTACACCGGAGAAAGTAAGGATACTACAAGAAGTTGATTCCATCTTTATTAATGGTTTAAAAGAACATGGATTGTATGATTCGGTTTGGCAGGCAGGATCCATTTTCTTGCCGGTAAATTCGGTTGGTGTTATGGGAGATGAAAGAACCTACGAGAACGCTGTTTGTCTTCGTGCTGTAAGTTCGGTGGATGGAATGACTGCTGATTGGGTTCATTTACCCTATGAGTTTTTGGCCAAAATGTCGAATGAAATAATTAACAAAGTAAAAGGTATAAACCGGGTTGTTTATGATATTAGCAGTAAACCACCGGCAACCATAGAATGGGAATAAGATGCTTACTACATTTGAATTTCTAAAGTTTAATGATCTAAGCAATACTCAGCTTTATGAATTGTTAAAGTTGCGCATAGAAGTGTTTGTAGTAGAACAAAATTGTCCCTATCAGGATTTGGATGGTAAGGACTTGAAAGAGGATACAGTTCATGTGTTAGGTTATGATGAGGAAGGGGAATTAGTAGCCTATTGTCGTATTTTAGCTCCTGGAGTTTCTTATCCTCATGCTGCTTCCATAGGTAGGGTTATTACTTCGGCAAAAGGCAGAGGTAAAGGAGTAGGCAGGGAGTTAATGAAGCAAGCGGTTCAATATTCTGAGTCTATTAAGCGCTATACATTATTGACTATTTCTGCTCAAAGTCATTTACAAGCTTTTTATGAAGAAATAGGCTTTCGAAGAACGGCAAAGAAGGAATATTTGGAAGATAATATTCCACATAGGGAAATGGAAAGAAAGTCCTAAACCTTTGGTAATGGAGGGTTTATGCCATGTACTTTGATTCGAAATTATTTCGGATTTTTTTCGTTTAGGAATTGTTCAATGCACTACTTTCGTTCAGATTTTCGAATGAGGAAATTTAGTCCCTTTTTTGCCCTTGTTTTGTGCTTTATTCTATCTGCACAAACTGCCTTTTCCCAAGTTTCTGAAGTGAAAAAATCAACAGAAATTCAGTTGGTTAATGGGAAAAAATATTTCATTCATAAAGTAGAAGAAAAGCAAACTTTGTTTGGCATAGCCAAGGCCTATGGTACCACCGTAAGTGAAGTTGCTTTTGAAAATCCGGAGGTGGTTGATGGAGGCGTAAAAGTTGGGCAACTGTTAAAAATACCGGTAGAACCTAGTTTAAAGCCATCTACGCCCGTTGCCCAGACTCCTGGTTCCGGATCGGAAGGTGTTGGAAGTCATACCGTTGTTCAAGGGGAGACTTTGTATAGTATCTCCAAACAATATGGAACAACCATTGAACTGCTCAAAGCTTTAAATCCTGAATTAGAATCCGGACTGAAGCTAGGACAAGTGATTAAAATTCCAACAGAAGAAAAGGCTGTTGGTTCCAATGGAATGGTACCGGTAGCTCCTTCTCAGCCTATTACAACTAGCCGAATTGATAAGCAAGATTTAAGTGCTCCTAGTGTAAATTTCGTTTCGTTATTACTTCCATTTTATTTGAAAGATTATGTATTTTCAGATACCATTCCATTTAAAGTTGGGGCTAATTCCGTAAACGCTCTTGATTTTTATCAAGGTGCTATGTTGGCCATTGATAGTTTAAAAGGTCGTGGTTTACATTACCACGTTTCTGTATTTGATGTGGTTTCAGATTCGGTTCAAACCAAGCAAATTTTGAAACGGAAGGAAGTCCAGCAGTCTCACTTAATTATTGGCCCTTTTTATAATTCAACCTTCGAAACCGTTGCAAAATTTGCCAAAGAGCAAAAGATACCATTGGTTTCCCCAATGATTCAAAATAGTAAAATTCTGAATGGAAACCCATTGGTTAGTAAGGTTGTTCCTAATAATTCCAGTCAAATGGAATCTATGGCCGATTACCTTTCCAAGAACTACAAAGATGCTAATTTGATATTGGTTCACAATGATCATCAAACCGATTTGAATTTGATGAATGCCTTCAAAAATAAAATGAAATTGCTACTTCCAGAAAAGAATGGATGGATGAAGGAGGTAAATTATAAATCATCAGGTTTTACTGGTATTTCCAATGTATTACTTGGTGGAAATAAGCAAAATGTGGTGGTGGTCTTTTCTTCAGATCAGGTACTTGTAAGTCAATTATTACCCAAACTGGATGGAAAAAGGGATGATTATAAACTAGTGGTTTGCGGACAGGCTATTTGGAAGAATTTCGACAACATTGAAGCGGATTTGTTTAGTAAATTAAATGTTCATTTACCACTCAATTATTTTGTTGATTACCAGGATTTAGCTGTTAAGCGATTTATATATAAATTCAGGGAAAAATATCAGTCAGAGCCAAGCCAAATGGCCTTTTTGGGTTATGATATTACGTATTATTACCTTAATGCTCTTAACAATAGAGGCCAAAATTTCCATACAACACTTTGGCAAATTCCAGGTTCAGGAATGAGCACCGGATTTGATTTCTTCAGAGATTCTTCGGAAAAGGGATTTGAAAACAAGGCATGTTCCATCGTAAAATTTGATAATAACCAATTGGTTAAAGTCAAATAATCAATGTAACTTATAGATTCCAATACTAAGGCGCCAAAAATACTCCTATCGGGCTAGGAAGTATTGGCAATTTGTCTTCAAATGGTTTTGGCATTTTTCGGGAATTAAAAAAAGGAAAAGTAAAGATAGCAATTTTGAATTAGAAAACCTAGAAGGTATCTTAATAAAAATTCCGCTAAAATTTCAGTTCTAAAATTCTTTTGATTCCATTGAGCTTAAAACCTGCAGGCAAATTTCCAAGTCCTGATCGTCCAAATCCAAATGTGTTATCATTCGAATTGTATGCGGTCCAAATTGGATAGCTCGAATTCCTTTCTCTTTCAAAAGGTCGAGAAATTTGGTTGTGGAATGTACCGGGTTTAAATCAAATATTACAATGTTTGTTTCTGCAGGAAGAACCTTGTTTACAAAGGATAATCCTTTAAGGTGTTTAGCTAGTGATTGTGCTTTTTGATGGTCCTGGTATAATCTGTCCAAATGATTGTCTAATGCAAAAATACCGGCTTGAGCCAGGTATCCGGCCTGCCTCATTCCGCCACCCCATCTTTTTCTGACTCTACGCGATTCTTTAATAAAGCTTGTACTTCCGAGGAGGACGGATCCTACCGGTGCACCTAACCCTTTGGAAAGGCAAATAGAAATACTATCAAACATCCCGGAGTAATCCAAGCTGGTTTTGTTTTGAACAAGCATGGCATTAAATAGTCTGGCTCCATCCAAATGGAATTTCAATCCTTTCTCCTTGGCCAGTGCACTAAGTTTTTCTATTTCGGTCCATTCATAGACACTTCCTCCTGCTTTATTGCAAGTGTTTTCAATACTGATAATGCTTGATCTGGTTAGCCAATCATAATCTGCCTGAATGGCTACCTTTACTTGGTCCGCAGTAATTCGGCCTCGATTTCCTTCAATCAATTTTACCTGTAAACCACTATTGGCTGCTAATCCCCCGGATTCATACTGGTAAATATGCGATTGGTGGTCACATAGTACTTCATCTCCCGGCTTTCCATGCACATGCAAAGCAATTTGGTTGCTCATTGTTCCGGAAGGAACAAATAATCCGGCTTCCATTCCAAATAAGTCAGCAACTTTCCTTTCTAACCGGTTTACCGTTGGGTCTTCTCCAAAAACATCATCGCCAACTTCGGCACCCATCATGGCCTCTAACATGGCCTTACTAGGTTTTGTAACGGTATCAGAACGTAAGTCAATTTGCTTCATTTTTTCAATTTTAAACCTGTACAAATTTGGTGATAAATACCAATCGAACTTGATAAAGGAAATAAATTTATTATTTCAGTTTTAAAGTGTCAGGAAAATTGTCTATAATTACACTTCTAAAATAATTCATTTCCTATGTCAAAAACCAGTTCTGACCATTTATTTGAATTGATAAAAGCCTTAAAGAAGCCTGAAAAAAGGTATTTCAAGGTTTATGCTTCCAGGGCACCGGGCGGGGAGTCGAATTTTTACAACCTCTTGTTCGATTCCATCGATAAGCAAAAGGAGTACAATGAACAAGCTTTAGTTAAGCAATTGTCAACGGTTATCGATCCGAAACAATTTGCTATTTCAAAAACAAGGTTGTACGACATGTTGTTGAGGAGTTTGGATGCGTTTCATAGTAATAGCAGTATTGATGCTCAGTTGAAAAAACTCCTGCATGGAGCGGAAATTCTATACAAAAAAACCTTGTATAAGCAGGCAGCTAAATTGCTAAAACAAGCAAAGAAGATGGCTTATGATTATGAAAAACATACTTCTTTGTTGGAGATATTTAAGTGGGAAAAACTCCTAATTGAAAAGGATACCTACGAAGAGGTTGATGATGCTGAGTTGCAGAGAATTTATGAAGAAGATCGATTGATTCTTAAGAAAATAGAACTGCATTCAGAGTTCTGGAATATCAAAAGTAATTTATTCCGAACCCTGAATAAAACCGGCTCAGCAAGGTCGCAAGAGGAATTGGAAAAATTTAGAAACATTATTGCCTCTCGTTTGGAAGGACATGATTCCAAATTCTTTTACTATGAAACCAGGTATTTGTATAACCATATTAACAGCGCCTTTTACTTTAGTATAGGTAACTATAAAGAGAGTTATAAATATCTTACCTCCAACCTTTCTCTAATTGAAGCTAATTTGGAAATGTTTAGCGAGGAACCCAATATTTATTTTTCCCTGCTTACAAACATTGTTTATATCGCTAGTCAATTGAAAATGTACCAGGAAGTGTTTTTCTACTTGGATAAGCTGAGAGAATTACCAAAAGAGTTTGAAAATGCAAGGAATGAGGACCTGGATGTGCGTATGTTTTATTTGCTTTACAGCACCGAATTAACCATTCATTTTATTTTGGGAAATTTTGAAAAGGCTATTGATTCAGTCCCTTTAATTGAGGCAGGATTAAAACTGTATGAGGAAAAGTTGAGTCATGTTAGAAAGGCCTTCCTTTACTATAATGTGTCCATCAATTATTTTGGTGAAGGAAAATACAATGAAGCCCTTCGTTGGATTAATAAATTGTTAGACAATGTAAGTATCGATAAAAGTCAAGCGATTTATTGTTTTGCCGAAATTCTGAATTTGGTAATTCACATTGAATTGGGAAACCAAAGTTTACTCCCTTATCAATTAAAATCAACCCATCGATATTTGAAAACTCGTAACCGTGTTTACAAGTTCGAAACTGTAATGCTAAGGTTTATTAATCGCATCGCTAATGCCTATAAACATGAGCTAGCCGCTGTTTTTTCTAAATTAAGAGATGATTTGTTGGAGTTAAATAATGATCCTTTTGAAAGAACAGCCTTTGAATATTTCGATTTTATTTCCTGGGCTGAAAGCAAGGTGGAAAAGCGCAACTTTAAAGAAATTGTCAAGGAAAAAGTAAAGGATGCCGTCTGAAGAAGCATTATCTTTGCCTCCAAACTATGGATAGCCAAAAATCAGTAGCCTTTTACACCCTTGGTTGTAAATTGAATTTTTCCGAAACATCCACCATTGCCCGACAATTGGTGAATGCCGGCTATTCCAAAGTTGATTTTGAAGAAGCAGCAGATGTTTATGTGATTAATACCTGCAGTGTAACCGATCAGGCAGACAAAAAATGTCGCGACATGGTTAAAAGAGCCCTTCGGAAAAATCCAAATGCTTTTGTTACTGTAATTGGTTGTTATGCTCAACTTAAACCCGAAGAAATTGCAGGAATTCCGGGTGTTGACTTGGTTTTGGGTGCCAATGAAAAGTTTAATATTCTTTCCTTCCTGGAAGATAGGGAAAATGCCTTGAATCGTGGAATTCATGCTTGTGAAATAAAGGAAGTAAAAGAATTCGTTCCTGCCTATTCTGCCGGAGATCGAACCAGGACCTTTCTGAAAGTTCAAGATGGCTGTGATTATTTCTGTTCATTTTGTACCATTCCTTTAGCTAGAGGTTTTAGTAGAAGTGAAACAGTTGAAAATACACTTGAAATTGCTAAAGAAGCTGCCAAAACCGGTGTTAAAGAAGTGGTTTTGACTGGAGTAAATCTGGGTGATTTTGGAAAATCAAATAACCAGAACTTTTTGCAATTAGCCAAAGAGTTAGATCATCTTGGAGGGATTGAAAGATTTAGGATTTCCTCTATTGAACCCAATCTCCTTACCGATGAAATTATCCGGTTTGTAGCACAATCGAAAAAATTTGTTCCTCATTTTCATATTCCGTTGCAATCCGGTTCAAATAAAATTTTGAAATCGATGCGGCGTCGGTATGAAAAAGAACTATACCAAAACAGAGTGCAACTAATTAAGGAAATAATGCCGAACTGCTGCATAGGCGTAGATGTAATTGTTGGATTTCCGGGTGAAACAGAAGAGGATTTCTTGGAAACCTACTCCTTTCTGAATGAATTGCCAATTAGTTACCTGCATGTGTTTACCTATTCTGAAAGAGAAAATACCACTGCATTAAGAATCCAGGAAGTTGTTCCGGTTAATATCCGTCAACAGCGAAATAAAATGCTCACTATTTTGAGCGAAAAGAAAAAAAGAGCTTTTTACGAAAGTCAATTAAATAAGCACCTGCCTGTACTTTTTGAGAACGAAAACGATCAAGGTTGGATGTATGGATTTACTCCTAATTATATAAAAGTCAAAATCCCGTTTCAACCAGAATTGGCTAATGCTATCCTTCCTGTTGAACTAGAACAACTGGATTTTGATGGTATAATGATGGGCAAACTAACCCAATTAGAACCAATTAATTAATCAATCAATTTTATTTATCTTGTATCCTACTTTATACGACGCCTTTTTAGATTTATTCGGAATTAGTATTCCATTCCTAAAACTTGTTCAAAGTTTTGGCTTTTTTGTTGCCATGGCCTTTTTAGCAGCTATGTATACCCTAACTTCCGAAATAGTTCGAAGAGAAAAGGAAGGTCGTTTATTGGGACGTATGGAAAAGGAATGGACCGGAAAACCTTTACCAATTTCAGAATACCTTCTCAGTGCCTTGATTGGGTTTGTTATAGGTCATAAATTGGTTGGAATAATCCTTAATTTTGATTTGGCAACCGCCGATACCCAAGCCTATATTCTTTCCTTACAAGGCAGTTTGGCTGGAGGAATACTCTTTGCCGCAATCGGGGTTTACCTTACCTATAAAGAAGATCCTAAGTTTTTGGGACAAACGCCTGAATTGGTAGATCGAATGGTAATGCCGCATGAGTGGGTTGGAAATATAACCATGATCGCAGTAGTAGCCGGAATTTTAGGAGCAAAAATTTTCCATAATCTGGAAAATCCTCAGGAATTTGCTGAAGACCCTATTGACGCTTTAACCAGTTTCAGTGGATTAACTTTTTATGGCGGTTTAATTTGTGCTGCTGCCGGTATTATTTATTATGCTAGAAAGAAAGGAATAAAAGTGCTGCATTTATGCGACAGTACCGCCCCCGGATTGATTCTGGCCTACGGAATCGGTCGTATCGGTTGTCAGGTAGCCGGAGATGGAGATTGGGGTATTCCGAATGATATGCCAAAACCCGAATGGATGAGTTTTTTGCCCGATTGGACTTGGGCTTACAATTATCCTAACAACGTTCATCATATTAATCTGAAAGCTGATTTTATTGGTATGGGACTTGAATCAATTTCCGGAAATGCATTTCCTACTCCTTTGTATGAAACTACTATGGCTCTCTTAATTTTTGCAGGTTTGTGGATTACTCGAAAACACTTCACTACCCCAGGCACCTTGTTTTCTGTTTACTTGATTTTTAATGGTATCGAGCGATTCCTGATAGAACAAATTAGGGTCAATGTTAAATTTGAATTCCTGGGAATGATGGTTACCCAAGCCCAATTAATTTCAACCACCCTAATTTTACTTGGTCTTTTTGGATTAGTTTGGTTAAAAAGAAATCCAACCAAATTGGCTAATTGGTAATTAGGGTAAGCCGAAAAAGTATACTAGGAGCTTATTACAATTTTTTTATACTTGGTATGCGGGCCCCCTCCGCCCAACCTGCATTTTATAAAGCCCAAAACAACCTGCACGGGCGTTCGGGTCACGCTATCGGCTGTAGTCCTCGGCCCACTTGGCTAGCGCCGCGTGCGCCTGTGGGCTACTTGCCTCTATCGT
>JAIBAJ010000090.1 GCA_019695265.1 Bacteroidia bacterium
AGGCATTATTAGTTAGCTTCGGACAAGGATTTTCATGCTATTTTTGCCACAATTAGAATTAAAATGACTTACACACAAATAACCACCCAGCTCAACGATGGTATTTTCCTAATTACCGTTAATCGTCCCGACAAATTAAACGCCTTAAATTACGAGGTATTAAGCGATTTAAACAATGCCTTTGATGAAGTTTACAGCAATAGCGCTATAAAAAGTGTGATCATTACAGGGGCCGGTCCCAAGTCCTTTGTTGCCGGGGCCGATATTTCCGAATTTAAAGGATTGGATGTAGCTAATGGCATTAAATTAGCTCAACGCGGACAAGCCATTTTCAAAAAAATTGAAGATTCCCCAAAGCCTGTAATTGCTGCAGTTAATGGTTTTGCATTAGGTGGAGGTTGCGAATTGGCCATGAGTTGTCACATCCGTGTGGCGGCTCCGAATGCTAAGTTCGGTCAACCCGAAGTAAATTTGGGATTGATACCCGGTTACGGAGGAACTCAGCGTTTAATTCAGTTAATTGGTAAAGGCAAAGCCCTGGAATTGCTAATGACCGCCGACATGATTGGTGCTGAAGAAGCCTTAAGATTGGGTTTGGTTAATTACGTGGTAGCTCCCGAAGAATTACTGAATAAAGCAACCGAAATATTGAAAAAAATTGCTACCAAAGCTCCAGTGGCCATAACTCAGGTAATTGCCTGTGCTAATGCCTATTACACCGACGGAGTGGATGGATTTCAAGCGGAAATTGATCGGTTCGGCGATTGCTGTGCCACCTCCGATTTTCAGGAAGGTGCAACGGCTTTTTTAGAGAAAAGAGCAGCCAATTTTCAAGGCAAATAATCCGGAATTTATTTCCGAAAGAAGAAAAGGGGCGGGTAACTGCTCCTTTTTTTTTAAAACTCATGAATTTATAGGGTATCACTTGAGTATTATTTAAAATTAGGGGGCGGGTACCTTCGCATAACATTCTCTTTTCAAACCTAATTTTTTCGGGCTCAGGTCCGGGCTATCCGTTCCAAGTCCTCGCCGCCCTTGGCTATCGCCGCGGTCGTCTGTGGGCTTTCCACTTCTATCCCTACCCGGAAAATAGTGCAAGAAAAAAGAATTATGCTAACTCCGGGTTTCAAGGCAACTTTTCTTAATTAAATGATAAAATTTGAAATTAACCTATAAGGTTTAAATTCGAACGATCAATTGGTGCCTCATCTTAGAAATTTGAAATACACACCTAATTAAAACCCAATCATCATCGGCCAAACAAGGTTTAGTCCTACTTTCAAATGCATTTTTTTATGTGAAGTTTTAAAGTACATTTGGGCAGGAGGTTTTGATGCATTCATTAATACATTCTTGTGTTATTAACCCATTAAAAGGAAATCAGGATTTTCTTTTTCAACTTGTTAAAAGCATGGTAAAACCTACACTTACGATCAAATAAATGCATAATAACCAATTGTTTTCCAAAGCTTCTATTGTTGTAGTATTATTTTCTGCCATTTTTCTTCGCTTTTGTTACTTCGAAAATAATCCTGTTAATGGTTATAACGCTACCTCTTGGGATGCTTTTGGGTATTATATGTATCAGCCAGGCTTTTTAATATATGGTGATGTTAAGAAATTAGAGTGGCTTCCGGCGATTGATTCCATGTACCATGTTACCGGCGGAAAATTATATCAGGCGAACAAGTTAGATAATGGGAATTATGTTTTCAAATATTTAGGCGGAATTTGTACACTGCAACTACCTTTTTTCTATTTAGGTCATAGCTTAGCTAAATTTAATCACGTTGCTCAAGACGGATTTTCATGGCCCTACCAATACTCCATTATGTTCGGGGCAATTTTTTGGTTCTTGGTGGGTATGCTCTTTTTACGCAAGGCCTTGCTGCATTTCTTTTCCGATACTATTACCGGATTAACCATTCTATTCTTGTTTTTGGCAACCAATTTGCCACAATACATTTCCATTGATGGGGCTATGAGTCATAGCTATATTTTTCCAATGTATTGTTTTATGCTTTGGCTAAGTATCCGTTGGCATAATAAACCCTCAGCTTTAATTGCTTTTCTAATTGGCTTAACCTGCGGCATTGCTACCATTTCGCGTCCAACGGAGTTAATTATGCTGTTTATTCCTTTGTTATGGGGTTGCCAAACCAAGGAATCATCTCATCAAAAATGGCAATTGGTCAGACAAAATCTTTACCAGGTGTTTATTGCTGTTTTGGGCGCATTTATTGGTGTTCTGCCTCAGCTCCTATATTGGAAATACACTTCAGGAAGTTTTGTATATGATGTTGGAAGCAAGTGGTACTTTTTGACACCTTGGTTCCGGGTACTTTTCGGTTTTTACAGCGGATGGTTTATTTATACCCCCATCACCTTGCTATTTATTGTTGGATTTAAGTTTATGAAAAATCAGGCTTTTCAAAAATCGGTGCTTACCTTCTGTTTGTTGAATATATGGATAGTTATTGCCTGGTCTGATTGGAAATATGGAGTATCCTACGCAGGTAGAGCATTATGCCAAGGTTTACCTGTTTATGCCTTTGGATTAGCATCGTTTTTAACCTGGTTCTATTCCCGTAAAAGAATTCCTTGGATTGTTCTGGTAGGAGCCTTATTAATTGTTGTAAATTTTTATCAGATTAAAATTTATAACAGCGGTATTTACAATAACTTTTCGGTGTTGGAGCAAGTTTGGAGGAAAATTTAAACATGGTTTCTTTTCGGTAATGTTTGGACGTGCACTTCCCTCGGGCAACGATAGAGGCAAGTAGCCCACAGGACCACTACGGCGTTAGCCTAGGGGGACGAGGACTACAGCCGATAGCGTGACCCGAACGCCTTTGCAAGTTGTTATGGATTTTGCACAAAAACAGGTAGGCGGAGGGGGCCCGCCAAATCATTCACATAACCATTGCATTTATTTCTTGACTACTCTACCGGGATTATCGGCCAAGAACGATTTCCAACCGGAATGCCCCTTAGTGCCAGTGTTAACTTTGTTCTGAAAAAAATGGCATACTGCGGCAGCCAGACCATCTGTGGCATCGAGATTATCAGGAATTTCTTTAAACTGCAACAAGGTCATGAGCATAGCAGCAACCTGTTCCTTACTTGAATTACCATTACCCGTAATACTTTGCTTTATTTTACGGGGTTCGTACTCATAAATAGGCATGCTACGACTTAAAGCGGCAGAAATTGCCGTGCCCTGAGCCCTTCCCAACTTAAGCATACTTTGAATATTCTTGCCAAAGAATGGCGCCTCAATGGCCAATTCATCCGGATGAAACTCGTCTATAAGACTAAGAGTTCGATCAAAAATCTTTTTCAAGCGGACAAAATGGTCTTCATATTTATTCAAAGTGAGAACACCCATGGCCAACAAACTCATTTTCTGCCCCTGCACCAAAATTAAACCATACCCCATAATATTAGTTCCGGGGTCGATTCCTAAAATGATGCGTTCTTTTTTAATTTCCGTCATATTCTACCTTACCAACCGGAACCTTCAACATCGGTTCCATCTTCGTACTGAAGCTCTTTATAATTGTTGGCTGCATCGTACTTTTTGCAATCTAATTCAATTTTAAACTCTCCCTTAGGTGCTTCGAACGGACCTTTGGAAATTTTTATCGTTGAATCGGCATACACTTTTTGCATGTAAAGTCCCCAAATTGGGAGTGCGGTATTGGCGCCTTGTCCGAGGAAAGTGCTACGGAAGTGAACGCTTCGATCTTCGCTACCTACCCAAACCCCGGAAACCAAATCGGGGGTTAATCCCATAAACCATCCATCGGAATTGTTTTGGGTAGTACCGGTTTTACCTGCCACCGGATAAGGGATCTTAAACCGGTTACGAATACGAGCTCCGGTACCAAATTGCACCACGCCTTCCATGAGATTAAGCGTGGCATAAGCCGTATTTTCATCAAGAGCATCTTTGGTTTCAGGAGAAAATTCCTGGATAACGTTGCCATTTTTATCTTCAATACGAGTGATAAAAGTTGGTTCGGTCCAAACCCCCTTGTTGGCAAAAGTTGCATTGGCACCTACCATTTCGAAAACCGAAATATCGGGCGTACCTAAGCAAATGGAAGGAACGGCTTCGATTTGGGAAGTAATACCCATTTTTTTAACCAAATCGACAACTGCCTGTGGTCTAAATTGCTTGATAACCCATGCAGAAATATAATTTATAGAATTAGCCAAGGCAAATTTCAGGCTAACCATTTCACCGTTATGCTTTTCATCCGCATTGGAAGGAGACCAGGTGCTACCATCTTCCATTACGAAAGAAACCGGAATATTTGGAACCCTGTAACAAGGCGAATAGCCTTCCTGCATAGCTAAGGCATACACAAAAGGTTTAAAGGTAGAACCAACCTGCCTTCTTCCCAATTTAACATGGTCGTATTTAAAATGCTTGTAATTTATTCCACCTACCCAAGCCTTTACATAGCCTGTGGATGGATCCATGCTCATTAGTCCGGTTTGCAGGAAGTATTTATAATATAACATACTATCCATAGGACTCATGATGGTATCAAATTCACCTTTTCCTTTCCATGAAAAGGCCCTCATTTCCATTTTCTTATTAAACTCCTTAACAATCTCGTCTTCGCTAAGTCCGGCTTTTTTAAGGGATTTATAGCGATCGGACCGTTTCATGGAAGTTCGCATGAGGGCATCAACTTCTTCCTTTTTCATATTGAAGAAGGGAGCATTGGGTTTATCTTTCCAGTGGGCAAAGAATTCGTCCTGGAGTTTACTTAAGTGCTCAGTTACGGCCTCTTCTGCATGTTTTTGCATGCGGCTATCGATGGTGGTATAGATTTTCAAACCATCGCGGTAGAGGTCATACTTTTTGCCATCCGGTTTTAGATGATGTTTGCACCAGTCCAACATAAAGGTGCGCAGGTATTCCCGGAAGTAGGTTGCAAGACCTTGATTATGATCCACGCTTTTAAAGTTAAGACCGAGCGGAAGGGCCTTTAAGCTATCGAATTGAGCTTGGGTAATAAAGTTATTGGCTAACATTTGTCCTAGCACTACATTTCGGCGGTGGAGCGTTGTATCGGGGCGGCGAACGGGGTTGAATAATGCAGGATTTTTGGCCATACCTACCAACATAGCTGCTTGTTCCATGCGCAGGCTATCGGGCGATGTATTAAAGTAAACAGAGGATGCCATGCGAATACCAACAGCCCCATTGATAAAATCGAAACGATTGAGATACATAGCCAGAATTTCTTCTTTGGTATAATGGCGTTCCAGTTTAACGGCAATCATCCATTCGGCTAATTTCCGCACAACAATACCTCCCCAAAGCGAATCGCGGGTATTAAACAACATTTTGGAAGTTTGCTGAGTAATGGTACTACCTCCACCGGAGTTTTTCTGAAATAGCAGAACTGTTTTAAACAAAACCCGGGTTAGAGCCAACGCATCAATGCCGCTGTGGTCATAAAAACGCTCATCTTCGGTAGCCACTAAAGCCTTTACCAAATGGGGAGAAAGAGAATTGTAATCTACCTGACTTCGATTCTCGACAAAATAGGTTCCCAGCAATTTGCTATCACTGGAGATTACTTCCGATGCTAGGTTGCTTTTTGGGTTTTCGATTTGTTCAATATCCGGAACGTCACCAAAAAGGCCCAGGCTGATCAATGACATTAAAAATACAATAGTGATTAGTGGAGCTACTGCAGCCCACCAAAGGTATTTTCGATATTTTCTAAACTTTTCCTTTTGATCCATCGGATGCGAATTTCTTAATAAAAACGAAGCGAGTGCCAGAAAATTGAATGAATTATTGATAAGGTATTGTCGAAAGGAGAATGAAGGAAGGACAGAATTGGTAAAACCATACTAAAAAAATGGAGCTAATACCGATTGCCAAACTTTAAAATTCCAAATGATATTTCTATTGCATCAGTATTTATAGAGGACCAATTATTCCAAATCGACAATTGAAAAGAACATGAAACCTAACTTCCTGTTCCATTTAGCATTAAGATGTAAAAGTTTTCCAATTCTTTTCTTGTCACTGCCCTTTTCTTGTTTTCTTTGCACTCGTTTTAAAAAAAGCCATGCTAAACAGAAGGATATTACGAATTAAAGCAATGCAGGCCCTCTATGCGTTCTTCTCCTCAGGAAACAACGATTTGAGATCAGGCGAGGTAGAACTCAACCGCAATTTGTCTAAATTTTACGAACTATATTTGATTTTATTCAGCATTACGGCTGATTTGATTCACTTTACCTCTGAAAAGCTAGAGGAAGGAAAAAAGAAACACCTTCCGACCAAGGAGGATTTGAATCCAAACACCTGGTTTTTGGAAAATTCAATTGCCAAGGCCTTATTGGAGGGACAAGAATTACAAAAGGAATTAGCGAGATTAAAAATTAATACCAGGTCTGAATCGGATTTACTTCATAAGATTTACACCAATTTAAAAACCAACGAAAAGTACCAGGCTTACATTCAGGCGCAGGACGATGGATTATCGATTGAGTTTTTTTGTTATTTATTTAAGGAACTGATTGCCAACGAGCCTTCCTTATCCTTTTACTTGGAAGAGCAGAATATTTACTTTCTAAACGATTTGGACCACGTGGCTTTTTTGGTATTAAAGACCATTAAATCCTGGGAAATTGGAATAGCGCCATCCAAACAGAAATTAATGCCATTGTATAAAGACGAGGAAGACGATCGTAAATTTGTTTTGGAATTATTCCGTAAAACCATTTTACATAAGGACGAATACGAGAAATTAATTTCCGGATATACCCCTAACTGGGAGGCTGAAAGGCTGGCCCAAATGGATATGTTATTGATGGAAATGGCTGTTTGTGAATTTTTAAACTTCCCATCTATTCCGGTGAATGTAACCTTAAATGAATACATTGAAATATCGAAGGAATACAGCACTTCTCAAAGTAAAACGTTTATTAATGGGGTTTTAGACAAAATTTTAAAATCCTTAAATGAAGAGAAGAAAATTCAAAAAGTGGGAAGAGGCTTAATGAAATAAGTCAATTAATCCATTTTCCCAATTTAGCTATAAGCATTTACAAATCAACAAATTAAGTTAAGCATATTGATTTAGAAAAGTAATTATTGACCATAAATGGTTTATTATTTTTTGGGAGTCTGTTTTTTTATTCAAAAAATCTTCTTAACTTTGAACTACCATTTAAATGTGAGGACTATGAGGACTATTTTACTTTCTTTGGCTGTATTATTATCTAGTTTGGCAATGGCCAATACTACAGGAGAAATTGGAGGAAGCAGCTTACAACCAAGTGTTTCTACTTATCCTAATCCGGCATCCGATCGAATTTTTGTGAATGTTACTTCGGCTCATTCCAATGTTGCTGTTAAAATTAAAGTTTATGATGTTTTGGGCAAATTGGTTATGACCAGGGAAGGAAATGACACGGATGGAGTTGGAAAAAGCAACAACGTAATTGATGTAAACGAATTTTTTCCGGGTATTTATACCGTGGTAGTTACAGATGGAGAAGGAAATTCTTCCAATCCAATTCGTATCATGGTTACCCATTAGAAAAAAGATATTTTGTTAAAAGCCGTCTCGCAAGGACGGCTTTTTTATTTTTGCACCGTATGAAAGTAATTCAGCATCTCGAACAAGCCAAAGGGAAAACACTTTTCTCTATAGAAATACTACCACCATTAAAAGGACAGAGTATCAAATCCATATTTGAAGGAATAGATCCTTTGATGGAATTTAAACCTTCCTTTATTGATGTGACCTACCACCGAGAAGAATACATCTTTAAAAAACGACCGGATGGGGCCTTGCTAAAAAAATCAGTTAAGAAAAGACCAGGAACTGTTGGCATTTGTGCGGCTTTAATGAATAAATACCAGGTAGATACTGTTCCTCACATCATTTGCGGAGGATTTAGCAAAGAAGAAACAGAGAATGCCCTGATTGACTTAAACTTTCTAGGCATAGACAATGTATTAGCCCTGAGAGGAGATTCTATTAAAAATGAAGCATCCTTTGTTCCTGAACCGGATGGCAATGCCTATGCTACTGATTTGGTTAAACAAATTGCCGCCATGAATTCCGGACAATATTTGGAACATGAATTGGAAAATGCAGTTCATACGAACTTCTGCATAGGAGTAGCCGGTTATCCTGAAAAACATTTCGAAGCACCCAACTTAAAAACCGATTTAAAATACCTAAAAGACAAAGTAGATGCCGGTGCTGATTACATCGTAACCCAGATGTTTTTTGACAATAAAAAGTTCTTTGAATTCGTTGAAAAATGTCGGCAAGCCAGTATCAATGTTCCTATAATTCCCGGTATTAAACCCATTACAACCCGCAAACAAACCACTGTGTTACCTCGCATTTTTCATATTGATTTACCGGAAGATTTGCAAGATGCCATTGATAAATGCAAAGAAGATAAATTGGTAAAAGATATTGGTATTGAATGGGCAATTCAACAAAGCAAGGAATTGTTACAAGCAGGAGTTCCTTGTTTACATTATTACACCATGGGAACAAGTGAGGTAACCCGCCGAATTGCATCTGCAATCTTCTAAAATCACGCTGTGTCAATGACTGCCGTTAACTACTATCGAATATTAGAAGTTCCGCCAACGGCAACCAAGGAAGAAATTAAAAAGGCCTTTCGATCTAAGGCCAAACTTTTTCATCCGGATGCAGGAAAAGAGAAATCTGCTGACAAATTTAACCTTATTCAACTGGCCTATGAAACCTTAATGGATGATCAGAAACGCAACAAACACGATTATCAATTAAGACAGTATCATTTAAGGTATGGCAGAAGCAAAGGCTATGGAAATGCAACAGAAATGCATGTAAAAGGATATGCCAATTATTCCTATAACTTCCGGGTAGTAAAACAAGAAAAATCCATTCCTGCTCATCCTTATTTTAAACTATTTTTGGCCATTATCATGGTATTAGGTTTTATCATGATTTTTTTACCCGTTTTGATGGTTTCCCTCAATATTATCTTTTTCGCCACCTTAATTTTAGTTCCTGCAGGATTGGTATTGGTTTGGGAATCTTTAAAAAACATCGTTTACTCTAAATGAAGAAAAATTATACCATTTCCATTGCCAACGGAGGCAATTACGAAACCAGCTTTAATGATGAATTATTAGTTGCAGGTGAAGCAGTTCAAATAAATCCTATTTCAATTGAAAATGGGGAATATCAAATCATCCTGAATGGAAAAACCATCAAAGCTGAACTCATCGCAACCAACCTACAGGAGAAGAAATTTACCCTGCTAATCAACGGAAATAAATACATGGTTCAAGCTGCTGATGAATTCGATTTGCTTTTGAAAAAAATGGGATTTGACTCTGCTAATTCCCAAAAAATTAAGGAAATGAAAGCCCCAATGCCAGGTATGGTTCTTTCCATTGTGGTAAATGAAGGCGACGTCGTAAATAAAGGAGATACCTTGCTGGTGCTGGAAGCTATGAAAATGGAAAACAGCATCAAATCTCCCGGGGAAGGAAAAATTAAACAAATTCTGGCTCAAAAGGGAAAACCTGTTGAGAAAAATCAGGTTTTAATCGTCTTTGAATAAGTTTGAACTCAATTGGCATTCGTAGTTTTGTGCCATGCAATTGCTTGATGGAAAACTGATTTCGGCTCAGCTGAAAGCCGATTTAAAAAAAGAAGTCGATTTACTAAAATCCCAAGGTGGCAAAGTGCCTCACCTGGCAGCCGTTTTGGTAGGAAATAACCCTGCCAGCGAAACCTATGTTGCTTCTAAGGTTAAATCATGCGACGAGGTTGGATTTGCCTCCACCCTCATTCGTTTGCCCGATTCCATCACTGAATCTGAATTATTGAATCAAATTGACGATTTAAATTCAAATCCTGACATTGATGGTTTCATCGTTCAACTTCCTCTGCCGAAACAAATCAGTGAAAAAAAAGTTCTAAAAGCAATCGATCCTGATAAAGATGTAGATGGATTTCATGAAGTGAATATAGGAAGGTTGGCTTTGGGACTACCCGGATTCGTTCCTGCAACCCCAAAAGGAATTATGGAAATGCTGCGATATGCTCAAGTTGAAACCACCGGTAAACACTGTGTCGTATTGGGCAGAAGTCATATTGTTGGTATGCCAATCAGTCTGCTCATGATGCAAAATGGAAATCCGGGAAACAGTACGGTAACCATTTGCCATAGTAAAACCCAAAATTTGGAAGAAATTACCCGTCAAGCGGATATTCTTATTGCAGCCATAGGTAAGCCTAACTTTGTTAAAGCCAATATGGTGAAAGATGGGGTGGTGGTTGTTGATGTTGGAATAAACCGAATAGAAGATTCAACCCGAAAATCAGGCTTTCGATTGGTTGGAGATGTAGATTTTGAAGAAGTGGCACCTAAAGCATCCTTCATTACTCCTGTGCCCGGTGGAGTTGGTTTAATGACTATCGCTTGCCTCATGTTAAATACCTTAGAGGCGGTTAAACGTAAAAACAAGTAAAGAAAAGAGTTAGGCTTATTCTCCAAATAAAAAACCTCCAGGAATTACTCCTGTTTCAAAAGAATCCAATTCAATTCCTGCTTCATCAAAAATAAAGACCTCTCCATTTTGATTAAAGTCCTTCCCATCTCCTAAATACAACTTACGGGTACTTGAATCATACCCGAAACAGGTATAATTTCTGGAACCATGCTGAATAAATGGAGTGGAAAAATTAGGCTGGGCAATAGGAAACCTATACAAATGGGTAGCTAATACAAACAAGGTATCCTTTTCTTCGGTTAACTCCAACATGCTACCATAGGACAACGAGGAGGGAAAGTCAAAAACGGAACTAGAAACATTCCCGGGTTGAGTAATTTTATAACAAGACCCTTTCAACCCTGTTAAATCGCTTCCATAACACAAAACCCAAACATTTCCTTCCTGATCTACCTTTAAACTTCCGGGCGAATTTCCTACCTGAATACTATCGCTTACACTATCTCCAACCGGATCAACCACATAAACCTTGTTATGCTCTGCCGTTCCTACATATACATTCCCTCCTGCCAAAACCATTTCTTCGGTCCAAAAAGGCAAGGGAATACTACCAATTTTGGCACCTGAACTTAAGCTTATAATGCTTATTTGCTTGGCATACAAATCGCTAACATAAGCCTTATCCTCTCCTACTTGTAACAAGTACCTGGGACCAGTTAGGTTTTGAATGGTCATAACCGATTTAAAATCGGAAGCGTTAACAACCTCTATTTTACCGGAATTATTTACAACAATATAGATTTTATCGCCAATCCGGGTCATTGATTGTCCTACATCACCCAAATAAAATCCATTGGCAGCCTGAAAAATATCCGGAGTAACAACACCCGATTCCAAATTAAAAAAACTAACGGAAGCGTTTCCGCCCATAAAATTACCTTCATTAATTACAAAAACCGCCTTGTTTGTTGTAATATCGATGGGTGGAGGAGTCGGCTTATTACAGGAAGAAATTAATCCTATGATGGCCAAAAAGTAAATTCCTGAGTTAAGGTTTGACATTAGGCAAAGGTAAGTGACATTGGAATTGCAAGAATACCGATATTTGCATTTCAACCAGGTTTGTGAAACGTTTATTAAGCCTTCTCTTTGGAATCACCTTTTCCCTTTTCTGCTCTTGGGGTAATGCCCAGGTTGTTGTTAATATGAGCAATGGTTCTTCCACTGAATGCGAAGGTATTTTAATGGATAGCGACCTTGGAACACCTTCCGGCAACTATGATCACAATGAAAATTTAACCTATACCATTTGTGTTCAGGCAGCTGATAGCATAACGCTTGACTTTTCCGAATTTTGTACCGAACCGGTTTTAGATTACATCCGATTTTTTAACGGCCCTGATACACTTTCCCCTCCAATTGGTCCAAGTTACTCCGGTAGCACCCTCCCTCCTACTATTCTGGCAACCAACGGTTGTTTAACCATCAATTTCATCACCGATCCCAATGTGGCCTGCACCGGTTGGATTGCCAATTGGGATGTGGTTATTCCTGACCCTGTTCCTCCAGCTATGCTGTTTACTCCAACCGCTCCAACCTGCAGCACTAACACTGTTAACCTCAACTTTAGCTATCCCATTGTTTGCGATAGCGTTTATCCCCAAGCCTTTGCAATTGATGCTCCGCTGGGTTTAAACATTAGTTCCATTTCTCCTATTAACTGTGTGAATGGTATGGCCACTCAATTTGCTCTTACCTTTTCCCCGGGTATGAATGAAAGCGGGGATTACGATTTCTTGTTTACCTATCGATATGTTGATCCATGTGGAGAATTATGGGTCTTGCAATCCAATGCCAGCATGAATGTCAACAATTGTCCACTTCAGTTGGAACTCATTGCTTTGGATAGCCTGATTTGCCCCGGAACATGCACCCAATTGATTGCTCGGGTTAGTGGGGGAACCGGTCCGGGTACCTATACCTATGCCTGGAGCGCCGGAACAACCGGCAGTGGAGACACCGTAACCGTTTGTCCCACCGCTACCACTGCTTATTCGGTTTTAGTGGATGATGCCGGCCCTGCTTTGTATGCCACTGCATCCATAACCATACAAACTTACAATCCCCCGGTGGTTCAAGCCGATTTTTCTACCTGCAGAAACGTTGGACCTTATAACCTTACTGCTACACCTCCCGGTGGAACCTGGGACGGAGTGGGCATCAGCAATGCTAACAATGGAACCTTCGAACCTTGGGCCGGAGGCGGAAACTCGAGGTATGCAACCTATACTGACCCCAATGGCTGCAAAGACAGTCTTTTTATCACCATTCTACCTATTTGGGCAGGTCCGGATGAAGCATCCTGCCCGGCAGCCGCCCCTTTTCAAATTGCCCAACCAACCCCGGTCGGTGGCACATGGTCAGGCCCCAACGTAGATGCAGCCGGTTTATTCGACCCTCTTACTACTGGCTTTTACACCCTCACCTACAATGCACCAAACGGATGTTCCGATACCAAAGTAGTGAATGTGGATAACATCGTTTTACCCGGAACCGATTCAGTTTGCGAAAGCTTGGCTGAAATCAACCTTACCGCCAATCCATTCGGAGGAACCTGGTCAGGAAATGGAATAAGCGATGGTTATTGGGGAACCTTTGAACCCCCAACTGCCGGACCCGGCACCAGCAACCTTACCTATACCATCAATGGCTGTAGTTCCAATTTCGACATTTTTGTAAAAACAATTCAGGCAACTCCTTTTATTTATGCCTGCCCTCTTGGCGGAACGCTTATTCTGCCTCCTGCAACCCCACCCGGCGGAACTTGGAGCGGAAATGGTATCCTTGACCCCAACCTGGGTATTTTTGATCCTTCCACCTTCGTAAACGGCTCCAACATTAACAACCTCTACTCCCTCAACGGATGTACCGACACAACTGTGGTAAGAATTCGATTAACCGATATCGATACTATTACGGCCGAGTTTTGCCCCGATGGTTCGCCCATTTCACTTGACTTTGGTTACCCGGGTGGAGGTACTTGGTCAGGCACAGCCGTGAGTTTATCGGCCGACCCGGGTGAATTTGACCCCAACCTCACCTCGCCTGGAAGCTATACCTTATACTATGCTGTAAATGGATGCTCCGACAGCGCTACTATGATTATTCGTCCCCGCCCAACCCTTCTCGACACAACGGTCTGCACCCTGGCTGAAGCCTTTATTATTCCCATTGATCAACCCGGAGGTACCTGGCATGGAACTGGTATCAGCGACCCCGATTTGGGCGAATTCAATGCCTCTGATGCCAATGTTGGAATAAATACCGTTTGGGTTGAAAGCAATATTGGCTGTTGGGACAGTGTTAATGTGGAAGTAATTCAACTCAACGGAGCACAAATTATTGGACTTGAGAACCTGTATTGCTTTATCGATTCCGTTGTTGTTCTATCTGCTATTCCTCCCGGTGGTAGCTTTTCCGGACCGGGAGTATTTCAGGATTCCTTGTTTAATCCATCCCTGGCCTTGCCGGGTACCAAACAAGTTCATTACTCCTATGGAGGTGGAAATTGTCTTGTTCAAACCGATGAAACTGTTTTTATTAAAGACAGTATCCGGGCATCCATTTATGCACCATCAGATACAGTTTGCTATGGTAAAAATTCCAATTTCAGAGTAATCGCCACCGGTGGTTCAGGTAACGAATTTAGCTACAACTGGACCAATCCGGCATCCACTAATGAGTCCGTTAGCCTGGTTGCAGAACAATCCCAAACCCTCCTGGTCACCATTTCCGACGGTTGCTCCAAACCAGTTACCGATAGTTTGTTCTTATTTGTTTGGCCAAAAATTGAAGTTCAATTTACTACCAGCACCGTTAAATGCTATGGCGAAGATGGTTTCGCTTTGGTGGAACCTGCCAATTTGCCAAACTTGTATGCCTATAATTGGGAAAATGCTTCTCCATCCAACAGCGACAGTATCACCGCTCAGGTAGGCTACGAATACCGGGTAGAAGTAACTGATTTGCAAAATGGTTGTAAACTGGATACCGCTATCGAAATTCCCGGTTATAGTTATGTTCAGGCCTACTTCACCCCCAATCCGGATGGAGGCTGTGTACCCATTTCAACCCCCGACATTGGCTTTGTAGATTTAAGCACCAATGGTGAAACCGGAACCTGGACCTTTGGCGATGGAAACTCAGCACCCTATACTTTCGGACAAACACCTGTTAACCATTATCCTGACACAGGTCATTATTTGGTAACCCTTACTTTGCAGGGGCAGGGAAATTGTGTTGATAGTTTTCAAATGACCGTTTGTGTATCGCCGGAGGTGAAATTGTTTGTACCCAATACCTTTACACCTAACGCCGATGGACCTTCTAGAAATGAAGTTTTTCAGGCCCAAGCCATTGGTTTATCCGAGTTTAGTATGAAAATTTTCAACCGTTGGGGCCAAGTTATCAAAGTCATGAACAGCCTCGACGAAAGCTGGGATGGCACTTACCTTGGAGCTCCAGTCCCTTCCGGATTTTATACCTGGGCCATCGTTGCAAAAGGCAAGGATGTAGACCGAATCAGGTATATTTACGAAACCGGCACTGTTTATTTGGCCAGGTAATTTTTTTATTTGAAAACAATCTTCAGAAGCCCGAATAATCACCTGCCCTGCTATCGGCTATAGTTTGCCAAACCGAATATTTGCATTTGAACATACCTTTTGGGTTGGCAAAGCTATTTGCCTCTATCAGGTTTAGCTTAGAAAGGTTTTCGCTTTCAAAATTTCTACAGCTATTCTTTTCCCAACTACACTTCATATCCAATGTAATACCAATTTTAATTTATAAATAGTCCGAAGGCTTTTATAAATTTAGGTTGGTAAGTACCGAGGATACAAAATGTTAGTCCGATTTTTTCAAGAAAATTTAAGCATAAAATTGGACTATACATTTTGTCCATTCGGTATAAATGCCGAGTATACAGAATGTTAGGCCAATTTTCT